>CALMCD010000305.1 GCA_937863075.1 uncultured Rhodoferax sp.
TAATTCGGCGCTTCTTTGGTGATTTGCACGTCATGAACGTGGCTTTCACGGATACCAGCGGCGGTGATTTCCACAAACTCGGCTTTGCTTTGCATTTCTTCAATGGTGGCACATCCGCAATAGCCCATTGAGGCACGCACACCGCCTGCCATTTGGTAGACGATGGTAACCATTGAACCTTTGTAGGGAACGCGGCCTTCGATGCCTTCGGGTACGAGCTTGTCGGCATTCGGATTGGTGGTGCTGGCTTCTTGGAAGTAACGGTCGGCACTGCCTTGCTGCATCGCGCCAATCGAACCCATGCCGCGATAGCTCTTGTAGCTACGACCTTGGAACAAGATCACTTCGCCCGGTGCTTCTTCCGTACCCGCGAACATCCCGCCCATCATCACGGTGCTGGCTCCGGCGGCAAGGGCTTTGGCAATATCGCCGCTGTAGCGAATACCACCATCCGCAATCAAAGGCACGCCTGTACCACGCAGAGCGGTTGCTACGCTATCAATCGCCATAATTTGGGGAACGCCCACACCTGCCACGATACGGGTCGTACAAATCGAACCCGGGCCGATACCGACTTTGACCGCATCCGCACCCGCAGCCACCAATGCCAACGCCGCCGCGCCGGTAGCGATGTTGCCGCCAATGACTTCGATGTGGGGATAATTTTGTTTAACCCAGCGCACGCGGTCAATCACGCCCTTGCTATGACCGTGGGCGGTATCGACCACAATGGCATCCACTCCGGCACGCACCAGTGCTTCGACCCGTTCTTCCGTACCTTCGCCCACACCCACCGCAGCGGCTACGCGCAATTGACCCAAATCGTCCCGCGCGGCATTGGGGAAGCTGGTTTGTTTGGTGATGTCTTTCACCGTAATCAAACCTTTGAGTTCAAAAGCGTCATTGACCACCAGCAAACGCTCGATTTTGTGCTGGTTCAACAGGATTTTGGCTTCCTTGATGGTAGTACCTTCGGGTACGGTCACCAGCTTGTCGCGCGGGGTCATGATTTGGCTGACGGGCAAATCCAAGCGGGTTTCAAAACGCAAATCGCGTCCAGTCACGATGCCCACTACTTGGCGGCCTTCGCACACGGGGAAACCCGAAACGCCCCATTCTTCCGATAATGCCAGCACTTGGCGCACGGTATGGTTGGGGGTGATGGTAACGGGGTCACGCAGCACGCCCGATTCGTAGCGTTTGACTTTGGAAACTTGCAGGGCTTGTTCCGCAGCGGTCAGATTTTTATGCACCACGCCGATGCCACCTTCTTGGGCGATAGCGATGGCGAGACGGGATTCGGTTACCGTATCCATCGCAGCAGAGGCGAGCGGTATATTCAACGCGATGTTGCGTGTGAAGTGGGTGGCGAGGGATGTATCCTTGGGCAGGACTTGGGAGTAGGCGGGAACCAACAACACATCGTCGAAGGTTAAGGCTTTACCGAGGAGGCGCATTTCAAAGCTCCAAATACCCGAATTGTAACTTTGCTGCACCACAGCAATCTACAGTGGTAGATTACACCTTACCGATTTAGCATTTATTTGGGAGTTTTTTATGACGAAACCAATCCCCCTCATCCTCAGTACGATGGCTCTTTTGCTGGGTGCAGCCTATCCCGCCCACGCCGCTCCTGCCAATGTGTCGGACGCGATGGTTGCCGGAAGCCTGAAGAATCTCAGCGCCCGCACCACCTTGAACCCCGCTGTTGAAGATGTGGGAAAAACCGTTCAGCTCTTTGTGATTGCCTTCGCGCCGAATGCAAGCAACGCACAAAGCGGAACGTTGTTCACCAAAACGCCATCTGGCTGGAAAGTAGTTGCCGCTAACGGTGGTTGGCCACAGCCCTTGGCAGAAGTCAAAGCCGATGCAGCGCACCCATTGGATTTAACCCAGTTTGACGATGTACG
>CALMCD010000306.1 GCA_937863075.1 uncultured Rhodoferax sp.
AAACCACCGATGCCGCCATTCGCCAAAAACGCCACGCGCTGAATGTGCGTCCGGTTTACAAGCGTGTCGATACCTGCGCGGCTGAATTTAGCACCAACACCGCCTATATGTATTCGACCTACGAGGCAGAAGGCAGCGAGTGCGAAGCCGCACCCACCGATAAAAAGAAAATCATGGTGCTAGGCGGTGGCCCGAACCGTATCGGTCAGGGTATCGAGTTCGATTACTGCTGCGTTCATGCGGCGTTGGCAATGCGCGAAGATGGTTACGAAACCATTATGGTGAATTGCAACCCTGAAACCGTTTCCACCGATTACGACACCTCGGATCGCTTGTACTTTGAACCATTGACCTTGGAAGATGTTTTAGAGATTGTGGAAAAAGAAAAACCCGCTGGCGTGATCGTGCAATACGGCGGACAAACCCCGCTCAAATTGGCACTGGGCTTGGAAGCGAATGGCGTTCCCATCATCGGCACATCGCCCGACATGATTGATGCCGCCGAAGACCGTGAGCGTTTCCAAAAACTGCTGCACGCGCTCAACCTACGCCAGCCACCGAATGCCACCGCCCGCACCGAACCCGAAGCGCTGGAAAAAGCCGCTGCCTTGGGTTACCCGCTGGTGGTGCGTCCGAGCTACGTGCTGGGCGGTCGGGCGATGGAGATCGTTCACGAGCAGCGCGATTTGGAACGTTATATGCGCGAAGCCGTCAAGGTCAGCAACGATTCCCCCGTGTTGCTGGATCGTTTCCTGAACGATGCCATCGAATGCGATGTGGATTGCCTGCGCGACCCCGAAGGAAAAACCTTTATCGGCGGCGTGATGGAGCATATCGAACAAGCGGGTGTGCATAGCGGTGATTCGGCTTGCTCGTTGCCTCCGTACAGCCTGAGCGCGGAAACCGTCACTGAAATCAAACGCCAAACCGCAGCGATGGCGGAATCGCTCAACGTGGTGGGTTTGATGAACGTGCAGTTTGCGATTCAAAATATCGACGGCAAAGACGTGATTTATGTGCTGGAAGTGAATCCCCGCGCCTCGCGTACCGTGCCGTTTGTGTCCAAAGCCACGGGCATCCAGTTGGCGAAAGTCGCGGCACGCTGCATGGCGGGTCAAACCTTGGCATCGCAAGGCATTACGCACGAAGTCACACCGCCGTATTTCAGCGTGAAAGAAGCGGTATTCCCCTTCGTGAAATTCCCGGGTGTGGATACGATTCTTGGGCCAGAGATGAAATCGACGGGCGAAGTCATGGGCGTGGGCAAAACCTTCGGCGAGGCGTTTGTGAAATCGCAGCTCGGCGCGGGCGCGAAGATTCCGCGTTCGGGCAAAGCGTTTATTTCCGTGAAACAACTCGACAAACCCCGTGCGGTGGAAGTGGCGCGAAAACTGGCAGCACAAGGCTTCACGCTGGTGGCAACCAAAGGAACGGCAGCGGCTATCAACGCAGCGGGCGTACCTTGCCAAGTGGTGAACAAAGTGGCGGAAGGTCGCCCCCACATCGTGGACATGATTAAAAACGAACCCCTTGCGATGGTGATTAACACCGTGGAGGAGCGGCGTAATGCGATTGCCGATTCGCGCCAGATTCGTACCTCGGCTTTATTGGCACGGGTAACCACCTACACCACGATGGCGGGAGCCGAAGCCGCCGTAGAGGGAATGCAGTATCTGGATCATCTAGGGGTTATCTCGGTGCAGGAAATGCACAGCCAGCTAGCGTCTGTTTAA
>CALMCD010000307.1 GCA_937863075.1 uncultured Rhodoferax sp.
CAAATGGGTAAAAGCCTGCTCGATTGGCTGCGCAATCACACCACCGCCACGCGCGAACAAATCCAAACCCTTGCCACCCAGCAGCCCACGTACCCCATCGCTTTTGCGCTCGCTGCCAGTGCCACGCAAGCCGATGTACGCGCGTGTTTGATTGCCTATTCCTTTGGCTGGGCAGAAAACATGGTGCAGGCGGCGATTAAATCCGTTCCGCTGGGGCAAAGCGCGGGGCAGCGCGTGCTATCGCATATCGTGGCAGAAATTCCCGCTGCGATTGATTACGCCCTCACCGTGACCGATGCCACCCGCCAAGCCTTCACGCCCATGCTCGCTATTTTGAGTTGCCAGCACGAAATTCAATACTCCCGCCTGTTTCGTTCCTAAACCGTTCGCAAAAAATATGACTTCTCCCCTTCACCATATCCCGAATCGCACCCAAAAATTACCCCCCCTGCGCGTAGGCATTGGCGGGCCGGTGGGGTCGGGCAAAACGACGCTCTTGGAAATGCTGTGCAAAACCATGCGCGAGCAATACGATTTGGTCGCCATCACCAACGACATTTACACCAAAGAAGACCAGCGCCTGCTCACCGTAAGCGGCGCATTGCCCGCCGAGCGCATCATGGGCGTGGAGACGGGTGGCTGTCCGCATACGGCGATTCGGGAGGATTGTTCGATTAACCTCGAAGCCATCGACCGGATGCTGACCGAGTTTCCCAATGCCGATATTGTTTTCATCGAAAGCGGTGGTGACAATTTAGCCGCCACCTTCAGCCCCGAATTAAGCGATTTGACGATTTACGTGATTGACGTAGCGGCTGGCGAGAAAATCCCGCGCAAAGGCGGCCCCGGGATTACGAAAAGCGATTTATTCGTAATCAACAAAACCGATTTAGCACCGCATGTGGGCGCGAACCTCGACATCATGCGCAGCGATACCGAGCGAATGCGCACAACCCCCAAAGGCATGAAACCCTTTGTAATGACCAACCTCAAAACCCAAGAGGGGCTGCAAGAAGTCATCGCGTTTATTGAAACGCGGGGGATGTTGCGATAAATAACAGAAATAACGGAACTTAAAAATTCGGCGTTTCCACCACCGCAGCAGGGGGCGGAGGCGGTGGGGCAGGTTGCCAGAGGCCGCTTGCGCCATACACCGCCGCCAGTGCCACCACGAGCGAAACGATGAAGCCACCCCAACTGCCGCGTGTTTCCATTTGCGCTTGCAGGTGCGCAACGGGGATTTCAATTTCTTTGTCTTTGTCGATTTCTTTCCAGCCCGTAATCATGGGGCGAATCAAATCGTTTTTCTTGACGATGCGGTAAAACGCAATCGCAGCAATGTGTAAACCGATCAAGAGATAAATCGTGTAAGCATTCCAGGTATGGAGCTGGGTGATTTGGTTGCTTTGCTCTTTGTCCACCAGCGAAAACAACGGTGCGGTGAATGCAATATCGTCATTCGTAAAAAGTCCGGTAACGGCTTGCAATCCCAAAATCGTGAGCAAACCGAATACCGACAACGCCCCCAGCGGGTTATGCCCTTCACCCTGCCAATGCCCGTTCAGGTAGGCGATGATTTTGGTGGGGGTCGGGAAAAACTGGCAAAAACGGGCGTAGTGGGAACCGAAAAATCCCCACATCACGCGAAAAGTAACCAAGCCAATAATGAGCAGCCCCAAGCGCCCATGCCACACCATCCAATTCCCGCCGATGATGGCGGTGGCGATGGCAGCCATCACGCTGGGAACCAGCGTCCAATGAAACACACGAATCGGTAAATCCCAGAGTGAAATGCGCATGGTGGGCTTGCTCTTATTGAACATTGATTAACGTTGATTAACGTTGGGTTTTAATGGGCTTTGGCTTTGAAATCGTCATGGCAGCCTTTGCAGGTGCTGCCGAGTTTGCCGAGCTGGGCTTTCACCGCTGCGGCATCACCCATGTTAGCGAGGGTCGCCATTTCGTTCGCTTCTTTGTTGAAGGCCATAGCCGCTTTGCCGAGTTTTTCTTTATCTGTCCAAATTTCGGGTTTGGCGCGGCTTTTTTCCCAGCCTGTGCCTTTGTCCGTACCGGGCAGATACAGTGCGCCCATGCCGGAATTAGCGATGGCTTGAATCGCATTCGCGGCTTTCATCACTTCTTCCTTGTTGTAAGTTCCTTCGACATTGGCTTTAATACGGGACATATTCCACGCCATAAAAGCGTAGCCCGATTGCCGCCATTTGATGGCATCTTCGGGTTTCATTTGCGCCGATGCAGTGCCAGCAACGGCTAACGCGAGAATGCTGAGAAGTGTTTTGGCTTTCATGGGTAAGTTCTCCTAAAAATCCAGTTGAAAAAACCGACTATAACCAAAATCAATGAAATGAATAATTCCCCACAACTTTGGCTCCGCCTCGTCCCTGCTTATGCGGTGGGGTATTTTTTATCTTATGCACTGCGCAGCGTCAATGCCGTCATTGCGCCTGATTTGATGCGTGAAATGGGCATCAGTGCCGTGGAGTTGGGGATGCTAACCTCCGCCTACTTTCTGGCGTTTGGCTTGTTTCAGTTGCCGCTAGGGGTGTTGCTCGACCGCTTTGGGCCGCGTCGGGTGGAAGCGGTTTTATTGCTGGTCGCGGCAGCGGGCTGCGTGCTGTTTGCGGTAGGGCGTTCTTTGGAGATGCTGGTATTGGCACGCGCTCTGATTGGTTTGGGGGTATCGGCGTGCTTGATGGCGAGTTTCAAAGCCTTTAGCCAGTGGTTTGAGGTGCAGCGGCTGGCATCGCTCAACGCCACCGTGATGGTAGCGGGTGGATTAGGGGCTTTAAGTGCCAGCGTTCCCATCGAAATGGCCTTACCTCTACTGGGCTGGCGCGGGATTTTTATGACGGCCTCAGTGCTGCTGGTTTTAACGGCGGGCTTTTTGTGGACAGTCCCCGATCAAACCAGCACCGAAAAGCCCGAACCCTTTCTGCACCAACTGCAAGCACTGGGGGGAATTTACCGCAGCCCGATTTTTTGGCGCTTTGCTCCGTTGAGTTGTTTGAGTGTGGGCAGCTACATGGCGTTACAAGGTTTATGGGCCGTACCGTGGATGATGGAGGTGGTGGGGTTAGCGCGTTCCGAGGCTGCCCATGTTTTGCTCATCATGTCGATTGCCATGCTGGTGGGATTTTTGTTTATTGCATCCTGCACCGTTTGGTTGGCACACCGAGGCATTTCCCCCCGCATGCTGTTTATCTTCGGCATGGTGCTGGCGTTGCTGAGTGGTTTGGGCATCGTGCTGGAACTCGCGCCTTCCCTCGTCGTGTGGTCGGGTTTGGGTTTGGCGTTTAGCTTTAGCAATATCGCCTATCCGCAACTGACCGCGCATTTTGATAAGGCTTTATCGGGTCGCGTAAACAGCGCACTCAATTTGATTGTGTTTTTGGGTGCGTTTGGATTGCAATGGGGTATTGGTGCGCTGGTCGATTGGTTTACTGTCGGGGGTATGGCAAGGGATGTGGCTTTCCGCAACAGTTTTGCGCTTTTACTGGCTGCGCAGGGCTTGGCTTTTGTCTGGTTTTGGGCTCCCATACCACAAAAAGTAAGGTCAATGGTACATTAACGCACATTGACTGATGTTTTGACTGATATTTTTGGAGTTATTGCCCATGGCAAAAGAAGATTTAATTGAGATGATGGGAGTTGTGAATGAGGTTCTGCCCGATACCCGCTTCCGTGTGACGCTGGACAACGGTCACCAACTGATTGCGTATTCAGCTGGGAAAATGCGCAAGAATCACATCCGCATTTTGGCGGGTGATCGTGTATCGCTGGAACTGTCGCCCTACGATTTGAGCAAAGGTCGTATCAACTTCCGTCACATCGAAGGCCGCGCACCCATGACACCGCGCCGCACCAACAACTAACCTCCCCGCTCCCGCACCCTTCCAAGATACCCCATGCAGTATTTTACAGACTGCGCTATACTGGTGATAATACTGGTTATAGTATCTTTGGAGGTGTCATGTTTCCCAATCGAATCCATCGTCTGAATCGCGCTGTTGCTGCCCTGTCGCTGGCATGGGGAACGGTGATAGTTCACGCACAGACTCCACCCGCACCCTCGGCATCAACACCCGCAGCAGCGATTCC
>CALMCD010000308.1 GCA_937863075.1 uncultured Rhodoferax sp.
GGAATCGCATAAGTCCCCACCGCGTGCGCTACGGGGTTTTCGTCGCCTTCGGAATACAGGGTTACTTCGCCGACTGCCAGTGTTTTGCCGACTTTGAGCAACTGGCACACGCCCACAATCGCGGCGTGGGCGGAGGGTTTGCGGAGAAAATTGATGGTCAAGCTGGTGGTGACCGTCAGGGGAACGATGCCGATTTCGCCCAAAATGGCAACGTAAAGTGCCGCGTCCGCCACTTCCATCATCACCGGCCCTGAAACGGTTCCGCCCGGGCGCAGTTCGTCGATTCCCACTTCGTGCCGCAGCGTGGCACTACGCCCCCCCACCGCGACGACGCGGCATTTGGTTTGGGGGAATTCGGTGGCTAAAAAGGTGGCGATTTCGGTGGCAGTGGGCATAGTGCGCCCAATTATGCGCCCTTTTCTACATGCCCTTGGCGGGTGTATAAAAAGTCAATAACGGCTTTACGGTAATGCAAATACTGGGGGTTATCCGCCAACTCCACGCGGTTGCGCGGGCGGTCTAGCTCTACGGGCAAAATCTCGCCAATAGTCGCGGCGGGGCCGTTGGTCAGCATCACGATTTTGTCGGATAGCAACACCGCCTCGTCCACATCGTGCGTCACCATCACCACCGTGCTGTGGGTGCGGGCGACGATTTCCAGCAGCTCGTCTTGCAGCTTGGCGCGGGTGAGGGCATCCAATGCACCAAATGGCTCATCCATCAGCAGCACTTTGGGTTCCATCGCCAAGGCGCGGGCGATACCCACACGCTGTTTCATGCCGCCGGAGATTTCACCCGGGCGTTTTTGCGCAGCGGCGGTTAAACCGACCATCGCTAAGGCCGCATCGGTGCGGGCAATGAGCTGCTCTTTTGTTTCCGCTTTAGCGCCCACGCTCTTGAAACTTGCACCAAAAACGCGCTCCACGCCCAAATAGACGTTTTCAAAGCAGGTCAGCCACGGCAATAGCGAATGGTTTTGGAACACCACGGCGCGGTCGGGGCCGGGGCCTGCAATTTCGCGGTTGGCGCACAGCAGGCTACCTTCGGTGGGCATGGTCAAACCCGCGATGAGGTTCAACAGTGTCGATTTACCGCAGCCCGAATGCCCAATCAGCGTGACAAACTCGCCCTTTGCCACATTCAAATTCACATCACGCAGCGCGGGAAATGTGCCCTTCTTGGTTTTGAAGGTTTGCGCGACATTTTCAATTTGGATAAATCGCAGGCTGCTCATGAACGCACCTCCTCATACGTGAACAGGGAAGCGATACGAATCAAAGCGTATTCCAACGCCAGACCCACAAAGCCAATCACAAAAATGGCGACGATGATGTTTTTCACGTTCAAGTTATTCCATTCATCCCACACCCAGAAGCCGATGCCGACTCCACCCGTGAGCATTTCAGCGGCCACAATCACCAGCCACGCCGTACCCACCGCCAGCCGCACGCCCGTCAAGGTGTAGGGCAATACGGCGGGGAGCAAGATTTTGGTGAAAATCTTCCATTCAGAAAGCTGTAGCACCCGCGCCACATTCATGTAATCCTGCGGTACGCGCTGCACGCCCACGGCGGTGTTGATAATCATCGGCCAGATGGAACAGATAAAAATCGTCCAAATCGCCGCAGGGTTTGCACCTTTGAACACCAGCAAACCAATCGGCAACCACGCCAGCGGTGAAACCGGACGCAGCAAGCTGATGATGGGGTTGAACATTCGCGCCAGCAATTCAAAGCGCCCAATTACAAAGCCCGCCGGAATGCCCACAATAGCCGCCAACCCAAAGCCAATGGCTACCCGTTGCAGCGATGCCAACACGTTCCAGCCCACGCCTTGGTCATTGGGGCTGTTGCGGTAAAACGGGTCGCTGAACAGGGTCATGGCCTGTTGGAATGTCTCTACCGGACTGGGAATGCTGCTGGAAGTGCCGATGCTAATCAGCGCCCATAACCCCACCAACACCCCTAAACCGATGACGGGAGGAAAGATTTTTTCCACGTTCAGACTGCTCATACTTTTATGCCTTCACCTTGAAGCCATCGGCGTATTTTTTGGGGTCTTTGCCGTCCCACACCACGCCATCGACCAGCTTGCTGCTGCGCATCACATCCTTCGGCACGCTGACCTTGGCGGCGGTGGCGGCTTGTTTGTAGATGTCGATTTGGTTGATTTGTTTGGCAACGCCCAAATAATCGGGATGGTCTTTCAACAAGCCCCAGCGTTTGTGCTGCGTCAAGAACCACATGCCGTCCGAGAGGTAGGGGAAATTCACCGCACCATCGTTAAAGAATTTCATGTGGTTGGGGTCATCCCATGTTTTGCCCATGCCGTTTTGGTAGCGTCCCAAAATGCGTTGGTTGATCGCATCCACGGTGGTATTCACGTAGGATTTATCGGCAATGGTTTCCGCCATTTTGGTTTTATTGGCGTTGTTGGCATCAATCCATTGTCCGGCTTCGATGATGGCCGCCACCGCAGCGCGGGCGGTGTTAGGGTATTTTTTGACAAATTCAGAAGTCGCGCCCAGCACTTTTTCAGGGTGGTCTTTCCAGACATCTTGCGTCGTGGTGGCAGTTACCCCGATGCCGTCCAAAATCGCGCGGTGATTCCAAGGCTCGCCTACGCAGAATCCATCCATATTACCCACCCGCATATTGGCGACCATTTGGGGTGGCGGTACGGTAATCACTTTGGCATCTTTGGTGGGGTTGATGCCGTGCGCTGCCAGCCAGTAATACAGCCACATCGCATGGGTTCCGGTGGGGAAGGTTTGGGCGAAGGTGTATTCACGCTTTTCCGCTGCCATGAGTTTGGCAAGTCCCGCGCCATCCACCGCACCTTTATCGGCCAGTTTTTTCGAGAGCGAGATGGCCTGACCATTGTGGTTCAGCGTCATCAATACTGCCATGTCTTTTTTCGCACCGCCAATGCCCAAGTGAACGCCGTAAATCAAACCATAAAGGGCATGGGCAAAATCCAATTCACCGTTGGTGAGCTTATCGCGCACGCTCGCCCAGCTTGATTCCTTGCTCAATACGAATTTGACACCGTGTTTTTTATCCAAGCCCAGCACCGAGGCCATGACGACGCTGGCGCAATCGGTCAAGGGGATGAAGCCGATTTTGACTTCGCTCTTTTCTGGTGCATCCGAGCCAGCCGCATAAGCAAGACTACGCAAGGCGGGACTGATTCCTACCGCGCCGACGGCGGCAGTTTGCAAGATAGTGCGACGTGTCATAGGAGTAGTCATCTCAAAAGTTCCTCGATAAATTGAATCAAAAATTCAACCAAAAATTCAACAAAAAGCCACCAACAAAAAAGGCATCCGCACACGTTTCCCTGACACAGCATCGCGTCGAAAAAAACGGGTGAGAACGCCTTTGTCCTAATTTCCTGCACCTTCCGCCATTGGTTGGTTCAGGGTTTGTACGAGTACAAGCAAACAGTGTGCCAACTAGGTCAAGGTTTTATCCCAGTAGCTCGGCAGCATCCAAAATACGCTGTGCCACATCACGCAGCTTCAGCCCTTTGTCCATTGCCGTTTTGCGCATTTTTTTGAAGGCTTCGTCTTCCGTCAGGGCTTGGCGCTGCATGAGAATGCCTTTGGCGCGGTCAATCACTTTACGATCTTGCAACTGGGTTTGGGCGTGCTGCAAATTGGTGCGTAATGCTTGTTCATGCTCAAAACGTGCCAATGCAATGTCGAAAATAGGGCGAATCCGTTCGGGTGACAGCCCTGCCACCACATACGCCGACACACCCGCCGCGATAGCCGCCCGTGCGGTGGCTTGGTCGCTGTTGTTGGTGAACATCACAATCGGGCGTGGTGCATCGCGCGTGGCGAGTACGACATGCTCCAATGCGTCCCGCGCATCGCTTTCGGCATCGACGACGACCAAATCGGCATGGAGCTGCGCCAACCGTTCCGACAAAAAGGGGTCAGCGGGCAACACAGCAACGGGTTGAATACCGTTTTCGAGTAGCGCAATATGCAGATTGCGCGAACGATCCGCCGGACAGCTTTCCAGCGAATCCGAGCCAGTGGCGATGATGACAATGCGTAGACTTTCTTCCATCGCATCAAACATGCAATTTTTACGCCAGTTTTAGGCGGGTGCT
>CALMCD010000309.1 GCA_937863075.1 uncultured Rhodoferax sp.
CATCTATTGGTATGTTGGAAGCGGATCGGCAAAATTTATTCGGACTTGTTCGCCGCCGATTGGGTGAGACACGGGAAGCCTGCTTGCATTTTCATGGTGCGCTTTTGCTGGGATTGGCAGTCAGCAACTACGCGCTCGTACAAGCGTATGCCTACAACTTGAGTTTGCTTGCCCCCAAACCAATTCCTTTACTGGTTTACATCGAACGGCTGTGCCAGCAAATGCACTTGGGGAATGACTGGCAATGGGGGCTTATTTCCCTGTGTACAGAATTTTGGAAAAGTGAACAAGAAGGAAACCCCATCACCGATATGGATTCTCATTTCGAGGCATTCAAAATGCCCTCCACAATGGCAGTTACTTTTTGGGAGGAGCTGGTCAAACGCACCAAAAAAACCAATGATGACCGACAAATTGGCAATGCTTACTTTTTAGCTGCATGGGGCTTAGAGCGAATTCACGCGACCACCGAAGCGAAGAAGATGAAAGCGCAATTCACCGCACTTTGCAAGGAAAATGCGGATTTAGCGCGGGTTTTGAAAAGGGATTTCGCTCTCAAATAAGTTGCATCTCTTGAAGCAAATCGGGATGCCTATCCAAAATTTTCAGTAGCCGAACCAGCGCCAGCGGTGGTTTGGTTTTGCCGTTTTCATAGCGTGAAAAAGCATTCACACCACCGCCAAACAATTCAGCCGCTTGGCGCTGATCCAGTGCCAATTTTTTACGAACACGGGCAATAAAGCTGGGGTCAACATACGCCGCATTCACTTTGCACTGAAATTCTCCGATGAGGGCGCTATAGCGGTCTCCTTCCATACGGTTCAAAACGACTTCGCCACAGGCAGGGCAAAAATCGCCTGTCACGGCAGGAATCAAGGTAGAAGAATTTTTGTAGGTGTAGGGAATGGAACGGGTATCGTGAATCAGTTCCGCACCACCGCAGCAGGGGCATTGCATGGCTATAACTCCTTGAAAGAAACAATCAGTACATCATCAATAACAGTGAGCTTGAGATAAACATCTACCGCATGGACGGTCTTGGCGTGGTAAACGTCTTGCCAAATTCGATAGTCGGCATGGGTTGTCATGCTTTTGTAGAAATCTGCCGTCTTGAGGTTCATCACCACTTCACACATCCCATCCAAATCAGAAATTCCCACTGCACGCGCACCATTGAATGCGCTACCTGTGGCACGCACTTTATCCGCACTGATTAGCGCTTTCACGAGGGCGAGTTTGTAGTGTGGTTTACCTTTTTCCATACCTAATTTTAACCTAGTAGGTTTTTTGGTAGTGGCTCTCTATGAACTGATGCCACCTTGCAAGGGCAAGGGATTGAGAGCAGCGTTTAACTTATTGATTTTCAATAGATTCGTACACTGACCGAAGCCATCATCAGTTCATAGAGAGCCACTACCATTTTTACTATTATTGGGGTGGATGGAGTGCATTGAGTTTGGGCTATTGTCAATAACTTACTACCCCGCCTCCGGCGGGGTTTGTTTTTTGGTAATTCGTCTGCAACCTCAGGCGCTTCAAAAAAAGCATAAACCCTCTTCTAACGCTTATATATATTACGTTTGCAGCTATTAAATTAGTAGCGCGTTCGATTTTTACTCATGCTACCGGATGCCGCCAATTTTCCAACGATAGCCCCGGAATTCTGCAAAACTCTTTGGTGTTATCTGTGACCGTAACGTACCGCATTTCCGTACAATCAATCCGATCATCGTGATGTAAAAGGAGCGGCTATGAACACGGTGAGCGTTAATCAATTTCGAGATAACCTGAAATCTTTTGTGGTCGTCAGTACCGATGATGGGGAACGCGAGCAAGAAACGCTTTATGTCCTGCAAAATCAAAGCCTCATGCGCCAAATTGCCGCTTCCAGCGCAACCCATGCACAGCGTAAAGGCTACAAATCGGAAGAGCACACGTCTGAAAGAGTGTA
>CALMCD010000310.1 GCA_937863075.1 uncultured Rhodoferax sp.
TTTGGCGTGATGCTGGAGCCTGAGCCAGTGGTACTATAATTTGTTATAACGATGTTGCAACTTTTGACTAAATGGAGTGGATGATGCTAACCACTATGCGCCAAATCGGAAATTCGCGCGGTGTGCTAATACCAGCGGCTTTTTTGGCACTGTGCCAAATCGAAGATCAAGTAGATATGCAGTTGCAAGATGGAAAAATCGTCATTCAACCCGTCAAACGTGAGTTGCGTGCAGGATGGTTTGCATCAGAAAAATCAGAGATGGCGAAAGAAAATTCTTCGGCATGGGATGTCGCTACCACCTTTCTTGCCGACGATAGTGAGTGGGTATGGTAGGCGCGGTCAAACGGGGTGATGTGTATTGGGTCAACCTTGATCCTACGGTTGGTACAGAAATTCAAAAAACACGTCCTGCTCTTGTTGTTTCACCCAACGATATGAATGCGGCACTACCGCGTGTCATCATCGCTCCCATTACCAGTGCAGGACAACCTTTGGGATGCCGTCCTGAAGTGGTTTTTCAAGAGAAAAATGCGCGTATTCTGCTGGATCAATTGCGCTGTGTCGATAAAGTCCGACTTGGAAAAAAGATGGGACGCATTGCCCCCAAAATCTGGCACGCCATTTTGCTAGAAATGCTGGGTTAGAGTGAATTATGGACCCCCATTCCTTTATTTATTCAGCGGTTTTACTGCTTGTAGTAGCGGCAGTAGCGGTGGCACTTTTTCAACGGCTAGGGCTGGGGTCGATTTTGGGCTTGCTGGTCACGGGAGTGATTTTGGGGCCGAACACCCCGGGGCCTTCTGCTGCGATTGAAGTCGAGGGGGTTCGTCAATTTACCGAGATTGGCATCATCCTTTTGCTCTTTCTCATCGGTTTAGAGATGAAACCCAAACGCCTGTGGGCGATGCGCAGGGTATTGTTCGGCTTGGGTTCGTTACAACTGCTGATAACGGCACTGTGCATTGGCGCGTATTTCCGATTATTTTGGTGGGACTGGGATACCGCCTTACTACTGGGCGCTATTTTTGCCCTTTCCTCTAGCGCTATCGTGATCCAACTGCTGCGTGAGCAGGGGGAAATGAGTTCCAAAACCGGACAAACCGCCTTTGCCATTTTGTTGATGCAAGATTTGGCCGTGGTTCCGTTGATGGCGATGGTTCCTATCGTGGCGGATGACGGCCCGTTGCCGCAGGGTATGGCTTTGTGGGGAAAAATTGGCATTGCCGCCTTTTTGATTGCGTTGGTGGTGGCGGGCGGGCGCTATGTCGTTCCGCGCGTGTTGGACTACATGGCACGCCAAAATCAGCGCGAAGCCTTTTTTATGACGGCGATGGCGGCGGTGTTTGCCTCGGCGTTGGCGATGGATGTGGCGGGTATGTCGATGGCGATGGGGGGATTTTTAATGGGCATGATGCTCTCCACCTCCCGCTACAGCCTGCAAATTGAAGCGAG
>CALMCD010000311.1 GCA_937863075.1 uncultured Rhodoferax sp.
GGCGTGGTTTTTCAATTTGCTTTACAGGTAAACCCTTGAGGTGGTTGATGGCTTGTAGCAACTGAGGATCATGGTATTCATCGTCATATCCTAAAGGGGGCATAAATAAACGCAATAATTTTCTTTGAATCATTGGTTTTCGCTCTTCTTCTTCCCAACGAATACGTGCTTGTTCACGGGCTTTTTGTCGGGCTTTTTTATCTTCGTTTTTTTGATGCCCACTTTTAGGGTTCACCAAATAACTGGGATAATCCGATTCATACTTCCGTAATCCAGCATATGGAAGAATCTCATAACTATCTTCTATCAGAATATCCGGCACAACACCCACCCCTTGAATGGAACGACCACTAGGAAGGTAGTAATGTGCGCTGGTAAATTGAAAACCACCACCCAATGCGTGGGAACCAAAAGAAGTTTGCATAATACCCTTGCCAAAGGTTTTACTACCCATAATAACCGCACGCTGGTGATCTTGCAATGCGCCTGCTATTACTTCACTAGCCGATGCCGATCCCGCATTCACCAAAACGACCATTGGGATCGTTTGCAAAAAAGATGGTAATTTATTTTGGTGTGATGTTTTGAGAATTTCATAGCTGTATGGTGACCGTCCTTTAAGAGTCATTATTATTTTATTAGACGGCAAAAAAACAGAGGCAAGGGCAACAGCAGAATTAACCAATCCCCCCGGGTTTTCTCGTAAATCTAAAACCACTCCTTTGGGATGAGGGTTTTCTTGCAAGAGTAAATTGATTTTCTGAATAAACTCTTGTATCGCTACTGGTGAAAAACGACTCACATGCACCCAAGCCAGACCGGGTGCTAACCATTGGGTATGGACTTGCGGCCAAACAATCGGTTCTCGTTGAACCGTAACAGTAAAAGTACGTTGTTCTTTCTTACGAAAAACCGTTAAACGTATGCCTGAAGCGGCTATGTTGTGCATTTTCCGTTGCACGCTGCTAAATTGCTGCCATCGAATAGACGCACCATCCAAATGGGTAATGGCATCGCCGCGTTGCAACCCAACACGATAGGCGGGTGAACCTTCCACAATATGACCGATTTTTAACCCACCATTTTCAATTCTTGCCAACTCTATGCCAAGACTTGAGGTGCTATTGGGTTTATCGCTACTAAATTGTTTCCAATCTTGAAATTCTTGACCATGAAAATAATAAGAATGCGGCTCTAAATTCCCGACCATGCCAGACAGAGCGCCGGCAAGCAGTGTTTTATCGCTCACTGAATTAACGTATTCGCTCTTCAATGCTTGAAAAACCGCCATTGCTTCCCGCGATTCTTCGGGGTAGTCACTCATCATCTCGAACAGCGTGACAAACAACGGAATCCTTTGAGAAAGGTCTTTCAGCCGTTCTTCCATCTTTTCCGGTATGGGTTCTAAGTTTTCACCAAAATCGGCGGAAACCAAAAAACCCATCATCAAGAAAAGAAAAAACCATCCCGTATTTTTAAGCCGCCGCCACATTAATGTTGGTTCAAATCAATACGGGATGTTCAATAGGAAATTGGGATACCGATTTCAATCGTTATCTCTTTCCTTCGCTGCTTCTTTGCGTTCAACCTGTGTTTTGCTGACCACCACGGGCAAGCCTTTGAGCTTGTTCAATGCTTGAATCAACTGAAAATCTTTGGGTGAACCAAATTCCGGTGGTCGGCGTTCAGCGGGTGATTTACGGTTTTCTTCTTCCAACCGCTTCATGGCTTCTTCACGCGCTTTTTCTTGGATTTTCTCTTTTTCGGGGTCTTTGGCATCATTGCCTTGACCGCTGGCAATGTGTTTGCCCAAATCGGCTTCACGCAGTTTCAAGACGGCGTAAGGGCTACCTTCTTCGGTTTCATCCACCAACATGTCGGGGACAATACCCTTGGCTTGAATCGAACGTCCGTTGGGCGTGTAATAGCGTGCAGTCGTAATTTTGAGACCTGTTTCTGGCCCCAGTGGGCGGAAGGTTTGCACCGAACCCTTACCAAACGTCTGGCTACCCATGATGACGGAACGCTTGTAATCTTGCAATGCACCCGCCACAATCTCGCTGGCAGAAGCCGAACCTTCGTTCACCAAAACCACTAGCGGGATTTTCTTCAACGCAGCGGGCAATCGCTTGATGGGGTCAAAGCCGTCACGCTGCGAATAATCGCGCGGGTTTGCCTTCAGCACTTGTTTGCTTTCTTGGGTTTGTCCGTTGGTGGTCACTACGGTGACATTGTCGGGCAGGAAGGCGGCAGAAATCGCCACTGCTGCATTCAACAAACCACCCGGATCGTTGCGCAAATCCAAAACAAAGCCTTTGATTTGGGGGTCTTGTTTGTACAGCTCGTCCACTTTGCGCACAAAATCATCGACCGTGCGTTCTTGGAACTGGCTGATGCGAATCCACGCATAACCGGGTTCAATGAGCTTACCGCGCACCGATTGTTGTTTGATTTCTTCACGGATGATGGTGACGGGGAAGGTGCGATTTTCATCCTTACGGAACACCGTCAAAATCACCTTGGTATTGGGTTCACCGCGCATCCGCTTCACGGCTTCGTTCAGGGTCAGCCCCTTGACGGCGGTATCATCCACGCGGGTAATCAAATCGTTGGTTTTCAAACCGGCACGGAAGGCGGGAGAGCCTTCAATCGGCGTTACCACCCGCACCAAGCCGTCTTCCATATTGACTTCCAAGCCGACACCGACAAATTTGCCGGATGTGCCTTCTTTGAATTCCTTGAACGACTTTTTGTCGAAATACTGGGAATGGGGATCAAGGCTCGTCACCATGCCGGAAATGGCTTCGGTGATGAGTTTCTTCTCATCCACAGGTTCCACGTAGTCGCTTTTCAGAATACTGAAAACCGCAGCCAGTTGCTGCAACTCCTCCAGCGGTAAAGGAGACATGGTGCTACGCGCAACCGTTTGGAGTGACACGGTGGTCAAAGCCCCCGTAAGCACACCGATGCTGATCCAGCCTGCAATTTTCAGTTTCTGACCCATTTTGCGTACCTTTTTAAGCTTTGCCTTGTGATGCGACTGCGGCGGCAGCTTGTGCTACCGCTTGTGCATCCCCTAGATAGTAATGGCGAATTGGCTTCAAATTGGCATCCAGCTCGTAAACCAATGGAATTCCGTTGGGGATATTCAGTCCCACAATATCGGCATCCGAGATGCCGTCCAAGTATTTCACCAATGCGCGAATCGAATTACCGTGCGCAGCGATCACCACACGCTTGCCGCTCAAAATAGTGGGGGCTACGGTGTCGTTCCAGAAGGGCATTACCCGTGCTACGGTGTCTTTCAGGCATTCGGTCAGCGGGATTTGCTCGGCTTGCAAATCTTTGTAACGAATGTCACCGCGTTCACTGCGGGGGTCGGTGGCTTCCAATGCGGGGGGGGGCGTATCGTAGCTGCGTCGCCATTGCAGTACCTGCGCTTCGCCGTATTGTTTGGCCATATCGGTTTTATTCAAACCTTGCAAGGCTCCGTAATGGCGTTCATTCAAGCGCCACGAATGCACGACGGGCAGCCAAGTGCGATCCATCGCATCCAAGCAATGCCACAACGTGCGGGTCGCGCGTTTCAGCACGCTAGTGTAGGCCAAGTCGAATTCATAATTCTCTGCTTTGAGCAGACGACCTGCATTCAGGGCTTGCTCCACACCGGTGGGGGTCAGATCAACATCCGTCCAGCCTGTGAAGCGGTTTTCGAGATTCCAAGTAGATTCGCCGTGGCGAACGAGAACGAGTTTGTACATAAATACGTCAATGTGTAAAGGCAAAACACTAGCATTCTAAAATGCGGGATTGCAAACCTGCTTACACCCCCTCATCAAAAAAAGGAATAAAGTGAAATTCATTATCGACAATTGGATGCTGCTCGCCATCGCGCTGACATCCGGCGCATTGCTTTTGCTGCCCATCATTCAAGGCACGGTCTCTGCGGGCATCGATCCGGCGAACGTAGTGCTGTTGATGAACCGTGAAAAAGCCGTCGTGATTGACGTGTGCGAACCCTCTGAATACGCTGCGGGACATATCAGCAGTGCCAAAAATATCCCGCTGTCGGATTTGGAAAGCAAACTCCCCAACGCCGTGAAAAACAAAAAACTGCCCGTGGTGTTGGTCTGCCAATCGGGAATGCGCTCCAACCGCGCCGTTGCCGTTGCCAAAAAGCTGGGCTATGAACGGGCATACTCATTGGGCGGAGGCTTATCCAGCTGGCGTTCGGCGAGTCTACCGATTGAAAAATCATAAAAAGATGGAATAAAGTATCCCATGATGCAAGCTGTCACCATGTACACCACCGGCGTTTGCCCGTATTGCGTGCAAGCCAAACGGATTTTGGCCGCCAAAGGCGTAACCCACATCGAGGAAATCCGCATTGACCTCGACCCCCAACAACGTGCCACCATGATGGAACGCACCCAGCGCCGTACCGTGCCACAAATTTTCATCGGTAGCACCCATGTCGGTGGTTGCGATGATTTGATGGCATTGGATAGGCAAGGCGGCCTCGTGCCGTTGCTGCATCGGGTTGCTTCATAATTCGCAATCCTTTAATTATTGTTCGTTTCCCATTTCGTTTTTTAAGAAAGAAAGACTTCCATGTCCGATCAAACCCCCGTTTTCGCCATTCAACGTATTTACCTCAAAGGCGCATCGCTGGAACAACCCAATTCTCCCGCTATCTTGTTGGAACCTGAGCAACCCACATTGGATATGCAACTGGGCGTGCAAGCCCATCCCGTTTCAGAAGGCATCTACGAAGTGGTGATTACGGCTACCGTGCAAACCAAAATCAAAGACAAAACCGTATTTTTGGTCGAAACCCAGCAAGCGGGCATTTTTGAAATCCGCAATGTGCCGCAAGAACAGATGCAGCAAGTGCTGGCTATTTCCTGCCCGCAAATCGTTTACCCCTACCTGCGTGGTAATACCGCTGATTTGATTCAACGTGCGGGCTTCCCACCCGTGCATTTGGCGGAAATCAATTTCCAAGCCATGTACGAGCAGCAAATCGCCCAACAACTGGCGCAAATGGGACAGCCGCAAGCCAACAATACGTTGCAATAACTACCATGTACGCCATCACTTTTGACCTTGAAATTTCCGCGCTAAAGGAAACCTACCCGAATGATTCGTACACCAACGCTTACATGGATATTCGTAAGGTGTTGGTGGATGAATACGGCTTTGATTGGCAGCAAGGTTCTGTCTATTTCGGTGGTTCCAAAGTGGATGCGGTCACTTGCGTTTTAGCAGTACAAGAGCTGGCATCTCGCTACGATTGGTTCACACCATCGGTACGGGACATTCGTATGCTTCGCATTGAAGAAAATAACGATTTAATGCCAGCCGTTGAGCGCGGGAGCAATCTCGGAAAAAAGCACGTAAGCCTAAGCTCGTCAAATAAACTGAGACATGAACTTAGGCTATGTGAAGCATTCAAACGGGTGGCGTAATCCATGAAAATCCATGTTCTGGGAGGCGGAGCGTGGGGAACCGCGCTCGCCATCAATGCCAGCCACAACGCCTCTGCCCACAGCACACACCATGTCACGCTGTGGGTGCGCAATGCCGAACAAGCCGCCGACATGCAGATGCACCGTGAAAATCGGCGCTATCTGGCAGGCATTGCGTTACCTGAATCCCTGCATATCCATGCCACGCCCTTGCCGCAGTGGGTCGATACGCTGTCATCGAATGATTTGCTCATCATTGCTACGCCCATGTCGGCATTGCGCGAATTTCTGACTGCGTTGCGGGATTGCAAAGCCTCCATCGCATGGTTGTGCAAAGGGTTTGAACGACCGTTTCAGGAATCAAAAGGGCTGCTAGCGCACGAAATACAAGCGTTGGTAGCTCCTAATTTAAGAGCAGGCGTTCTCAGCGGCCCCAGTTTTGCGCAGGAAGTAGCAACCCGCCAGCCGACCGCATTAGTCGCCGCCAGTACCCATGCCGATGTGCGGGAAGCACTGGTTACGGCTTTTCACAATCCCAGCCTGCGTGTTTATGCCAACGAGGACATCGTGGGTGTCGAAGTCGGCGGTGCGGTGAAAAACGTATTGGCGATTGCCACGGGGTTGTGCGATGGTTTGCAACTCGGCCTCAATGCCCGTGCCGCCCTGATTACGCGCGGGTTGGCGGAAATGACGCGCCTCGGTATTGCTTTGGGTGCGCACGCGGAAACTTTTATGGGTTTGAGCGGACTGGGTGATTTGGTGCTGACCGCAACCGGCGATTTATCCCGTAACCGCCGCGTGGGAATGGCGTTGGCACAAGGAAAAACCCTCGAAGAAGCAACCCAGATGCTGGGGCATGTCGCCGAGGGGGTTTACAGCGCCCGCACCGTGGTACAACGGGCGCAGGGGCTAGGGGTTCAAATGCCCATCGCGCAATGTGTGGTTGATTTGCTGGATGGGCGTTTGCACGCTGCACAAGCCGTGCAGCAGTTGATGGCACGTTATCCGGCTGCCGAAACCTTTGCTGCGATGTGAACCAAGGCTTCTTCGACCTGATCGACCAAAATCAGGCACAACTCACCGGCCTGTAATTTGTCCATAGCGAGGTCAATGGCGCGAAATTCGCCCTTGATCTCGTGGCATTCGGTGGTGCGCTGTGCCTGTGCCAGCCCTTGGCGTAACAACGCCACCACTTCACCATCGGCACGACCGCGTTGGCACTGGTCTTCGTACAACACCACTTCATCGAAGGCTGCACCCAAAATCTCGGTTTGCTGGCGAATATCCTGGTCACGGCGATCACCAGCCCCACTAATCACCACTGAACGGCGGGTTGCGGGCATTGCTTCCACCGCCTGCACCAGTGCGAGCATGGCATCGGGGTTGTGACCATAATCCGCAATCACCGTCGCACCGCGATAGTTAAAGAGGTTGAAACGGCCTTGGGCGTTATGGGTATCGTTGGAGAAGGTTGCCAATCCTTTTTCCACCACATCCCACGGCATCCCCAGCGCCCACGCCGCCGCGATGGATGCCATCGTGTTCTCAACCTGAAAACCAATTGTGCCACCCAACGTCAGCGGAATGTTCGCCAACGCAATGCGATGCACGAAAGCACCTTTACGCGCCACGATATGCCCATTCTCCACATACACCACCGCTTGCCCTTGGGCGCTGTGCGTTGCCATGACGGGATGGTATTTGTCCACCGCAAAGAAAATCACGTTGCCGCTGCATTTACCCGCCATGATGGCGACATTGGGGTCGTTCGCATTCAGCACCGCCGTGCCGTTGGGCGCGACATTTTGCACAATCACGCGCTTGAGAACAGCGAGTTCTTGCACGGTGGTGATGTAATTCAAGCCCAAATGGTCACCGCTGCCGATATTGGTCACCACGGCGACATCGCAACGGTCAAACGCCAAACCTTCCCGCAACACGCCGCCGCGTGCGGTTTCGAGAACAGCGGCATCCACATCGGGGTGCAATAACACGCTACGGGCGCTACGGGGGCCGCTACAGTCGCCTGTGTCGATGCAGGTATCGCCCACATACACGCCATCGGTATTCGTCATGCCCACGCACAGCCCTTTTTGGGTGAGCAGGTGGGAAATCAGGCGCACGGTGGTGGTTTTTCCATTAGTTCCGGTCACGGCTACGATGGGAATACGTCCGTTTTCTACGCTATGCCCATTTTTGAACATATTGGAAATAATCGCCTCACCCACCGCACGCCCTTTGCCGAAGGAGGGTGCAAGGTGCATCCGCAATCCCGGCGCGGCGTTCACTTCCACGATTCCGCCGCCTTGTTCTTCGAGTGGGCGCAAAATACTATCTGCCACCACATCCACCCCGCAAATATGCAAACCGACCATTTGCGCAGCGGCAACGGCACGGGCAGCTACTTCAGGATGCACGTCATCGGTGACATCGGTAGCCGAACCGCCGGTGGATAAATTCGCGTTATTGCGCAGATTCACGCGCTGGCCTTTGGCGGGAACGGTGTCGGGCGTTACGCCTTGGTGCGCGAGGCAGGTCAGGGCAATATCGTCGATACGGATTTTGGTTAGCGAAGTGGAATGCCCCGAACCACGGCGCGGATCAAGATTCACCTGCGCCACCAATTCCGCTACCGTGTGAACGCCATCGCCCACCACTTTCGGCGGGTCACGGCGGGCGGCGGCAATGAGCTTATCACCCACCACCAGCAAGCGGTAATCGTTGCCCGGCATATAGCGTTCCACCAGAATATCGTCACGAAATTCGGTGGCGATGGTATAGGCTTGGGTGAGATGCTCCTTGGTGGTGATATTGACGGTCACGCCCTTGCCTTGGTTGCCATCTTTGGGTTTAACGACCACGGCAACCTGCGGAAAACCAATTTCACACGCGGCTTTATACGCATCTTCGGCATCGGTCACCGAACGACCATTGGGAACTGGCACGCCCGCTGCGGTCAGCAATTTTTTGGTGAGTTCTTTATCTTGGGCGATAGCTTCGGCAATCGCGCTGGTAATGTCCATTTCCGCCGCCTGAATACGGCGTTGTTTACTGCCCCAGCCAAAGCGTACCATGCTGCCTTCGGTCATGCGGCTGTACGGAATGCCACGCGCAACGGCGGCATCCACGATACAACCCGTGCTAGGGCCAAGGCGTACATCTTCGTCCAATTCACGCAGTTGTTCCAATGCGGCGTTGAGGTCGAATGGCGTATCGTCCCATGCCGATTGGCACAAGGTTTCTGCCAGTTCCAGCGCCAAACGTCCTACCGCTTCTTCGCTGTATTCAACCACCATTTGGTATACATTGGCTTCTACCGTTGCCACGCTGCAACTGAACGTGACGGGGCAACCCGCCTGCGCTTGCAAACCCAGTGCCGCCAATTCCAGCACCCGCACCAAGGGGATGGTATCGTCATGCCCAATGGGTTGAAAAGACGCAATTTCAGGAAACCGCGCACGCACACGGGTTTCAAAACCCGCGAGGGTATTGATGGAACATTCTTCATTCGTACAGGTCACCACGGCTTGAATAGCGGTGTGATGACTCCAAAGATTAGGCCCACGCAGGGCGCGGATACGGGATACTTGCATAATTTTTCGTTTCAGTATTGCGTTGTAGTGTCGCGTTTAGTAAGAGTACGGCGTTTTCTTCGGATTCGATTCAAATGTCCGTAATCCCGCTCCGATCAGTTCCGGTGAGATATTCAACGCCCACGCTGCCGCTACCGCCGCCATCACCATTTCGGGCTGCGAAGCCTTGGCGGGTTTGAGCGATTGCAGCGCAAACTGGGCGATTTCATCCGCACCCTGCGCCAAAATAATGCAGCCGTTGCGCAAAAATACGGTGCGCTCACCCGCTGTACGGTGGGCGGCAATCACGCTGTGTTCAGCATCCATGCCATAGAAAATCACTTTGCCATCGCACAACTCCGCCATTTCAACGACTTGGGGGTCAGCGGCATTCAATACCGCCGTGCCGCTGGGTAAAACCACATCGACTTGGGTGCGCGTGACCTTGAAGGTTTGCTCGGCATCCAAAATATCGAAGGGCGCGAGCGATTCCGTCCAGCTCACATCGGTAACCACACCCACGCTGCATTTATCGTAGGCTAAACCTTCTGCCAAAATCATCTTGCTGCTGTTTTCCAAGACTGCCGCTTGTACCGAGCGGTTAATCAACAAACGCTGACCCGCCTCCCAGTTGGCACAATCGTTGGCTTCTACTTGGCGACCATCCAAATACAAGCCTTCGCTGCATGCCAGCCCCACATGTTTACCGCTGATGTGAACCAGCCACGCCACCAGCCGCGCGATGCGTCCGGTTTTTTGGGTTCCGGTAATGCCGATGACGGGAATGCGCCCATCGTGTTCTGGTTGGAATAAATGCGAAATAATCGCCGTTCCCACCGGACGACCTTCCCCATTCACGGGCTTGATGTGGGAGAGTAAACCCGGGCTGGCATTCACTTCAATCACCGCCGCACGCTGCTGGGTAATGGGTTTGGAAACGTCTTCCAACACCATGTCGATACCCGCGATGTTCAGACCCACAATGCGGGCTGCTAATGCGGCAGTAGCGGCAACGCTGGGGTGAACCGAATCGGTCACATCAAACGCCACATTGCCGTTGCGCTGAATCAGCACCCGTTGCCCTTCGGTCGGGATAGATTGGGGCGTGAGGCCTACACGCTCCAGCTCCAGTTTCACTTCGCCGGATTTGCTGGGTGTGACGATGCTTAAAGGAAATTCCTCTTCTTCACCGCGCCGAGGGTCGCAATTGATTTGCAAATCGGCAAGCTGGTCAACGGTGGAAACGCCATCGCCCACCACCCACAGCGTTTCACCCTTGGCGGCTGCCACCACTTTTTTGCCCACGACCAGTAGGCGGTGTTCATTCCCCGGAATGAATTGTTCCACGATGATGGAACTGCTATCACCGCGCTCGTAAGCCAGATCGTAGGCGGCTTTGATGGAGGCTTCGGTGTACAAATCCAACGACACGCCCCGCCCGTGATTGCCGTTATACGGTTTGACGGCCACGGGGAAGCCAATATCCTGCGCGGCTTCCCAAGCGGCTTCGGCACTTTTGACCAAATCACCTTCCGGCACGGGTACGCCGCAGGCTTTTAACAGCGATTTGGTCATATCCTTATCGCTGGCAATTTCTTCGGCGATGGCGCTGGTTTGGTCGGTTTCGGCTGTCCAAATCCGGCGTTGGTTGATACCATAACCCAGTTGCACCAGATTACCTTCGGTGAGGCGGATAAAGGGAATGTGGCGGTCAATCGCCGCATCCACAATGTGCGAGGTGCTGGGGCCGAGCATCAAGCGGTCGGCGCGATCACGCAGGTGGGCGATGGTGGCGGCTATGTCGTAGGGCGTATCGTTAATCGCGGCTTCGACCAAATCGCGGGCGGCAAACATCGCCATCCGCCCGATTTCTTCTTGGCGGGTGCGGAATGCCATTTTGTAAATTCCGCGCTGGGAAGTTTGCCGCGTTTTGCCAAAACCGGTGCGCATACCCGCCAGATTTTGCAGCTCCAGCGTGACGTGTTCCATGATGTGTCCGGCATACGTGCCTTCGCGCACCCGCTGCAAAAAGCCACCACGCACGCCCGGGCTGCAACGGTGTTCTACTAAACTCGGTAAAAATGCGGTCAGTCGTTCGTAAAACCCGTCCAAGGTATTGGAGGGGTAATCTTCTAAACTTCCAATATCCACCCATGCTTCGATGACCGGTCGGTATGTCCAGATGTTCGGGCCTCGAAGGTGGGTTACCTTCAGAATTTCAATTTTTTTTGTCATGACAATGATTGTAGAAAACGTACTAAACGTGTTACACCCACAAGAAAATGTGCTGGCAACACTGGAGCTTGATCTTGATTCCAACCTCCATTTTGTCAAAGGTTTGGTCGTTTTAACCAATCAACGCATTTTGAGCCGCAATTCAGTGACAGGTGCTACAAGCTGGCAAGAGTGGGAATTAAGGGAAAACCTGCATCTGCACCACCACGATCATGCGGGGGTAGGGCATTTGGATTTGAGCGATTCCAGTGGTTTACTGGCAAGCTGGCGTTTCACATTGGGGCAAAATTTGGAAGCCATGCGGCTGTTGGACTTGTTCAACAACCCCGCTGTCGAAACCGCACAAACCGTCTGCCCCAGTTGCAAAGCACCGCTTGAACCGGATGCCGAAGAATGTCCGGTGTGTACCAAAGTCGTCCACACGCCGCCCTCAACGTGGACATTGTTCCGGCTCTGGCGCTTCACCAAGCCGTATAAGGGCGAATTGTTGCTCGGCTTTATTTTGATGCTGCTGGGAACGGCGGCGCACCAAATCCCACCGTACCTCACGATTCCGTTGGTGGATGAAGTGTTGATCCCTTTTCAAAACGGCAAAGAAATCCCCGTGGAAACCGTGGCATGGTATTTGAGCGGACTATTCGGAGCCGCGATACTGGCGTGGATTTTGGGCTGGGCGAAAAAGTACGTTTTGGCCCGCGTTTCCGAACGCATTGCCGCCGATTTGCGCACCACCACGTATGACCATTTGATGCAGCTTTCATTGGAATACTTCGGTGGCAAGCGCACGGGCGATTTGCTCTCACGTATCGGCAGTGGCAGTGATCGTATTGCCGTTTATTTATCCTTGCACCTGACCGATTTTGCGAGCGATATTGTGATGATTGTGATGACCGCCGCCATTCTCTTTACGCTCAACCCTTGGCTGGCGTTGGTGACTTTGGTTCCGCTGCCCTTTATTGCGTGGTTGATTCATGTGGTGCGCTACAAACTGCGCACGGGCTTTGAAAAAATCGACCGCGTGTGGGGCGAGGTGACCAATGTGCTGGCGGATACCATTCCGGGTATTCGTGTGGTGAAAGCCTTTGCCCAAGAACGCCGTGAAGCGGGTCGTTTCCGCGATGCCAACCGCGTTAATCTGCATGTGAATGACCGCTTGAACCAAATTTGGGCATTATTTTCCCCCACCGTTTCCTTGCTCACCGAAACTGGTTTGCTGATTGTGTGGGCGTTTGGTATCTGGCAAATCTCACGCGGAGAAATCACGGTCGGGATGCTGCTGGCGGCTATCACCTACATCGGGCGCTTTTACGGGCGTTTGGATTCGATGAGTACGATTGTTTCCGATACGCAAAAAAGCGCCTCGGCTGCCAAACGTATTTTTGATATTTTGGATCACGTCTCCAGCGTCCCCGAACCTTCTAACCCCGTACATGTCGATAAAGTACAAGGCAAAATCGAAATACGCGAAGCTGGATTCCGCTACGGCAATCGGCAGGTGAATAAGGGCATCAACCTCACCATCGAACCCGGACAAATGATTGGCCTCGTCGGACACAGCGGATCGGGCAAGAGTACGCTGGTGAATTTAATTTGTCGCTTTTACGATGTGAACGAGGGCGCGATTTTGGTCGATGGGGTGGATATTCGCAGCTACGCGATTGCCGATTACCGCCGTAATATCGGCTTGGTACTGCAAGAACCCTTCTTGTTCTTTGGCACGATTGCGGAAAATATCGCCTACGGTAAACCCCACGCCACGCGGGAAGAAATTATCACCGCCGCGCGTGCCGCCCATGCCCATGAATTTATTTTGCGTTTGCCGCAGGGTTACGATTCGATGGTGGGTGAACGTGGACAAGGCTTATCGGGTGGCGAGCGCCAACGTATTTCTATCGCCCGCGCCTTGCTGATTGATCCGCGTATTTTGATTTTGGACGAAGCCACCGCCTCGGTCGATTCGGAAACCGAAAAAGAAATTCAAAAAGCCCTAGAGAACCTCGTGCAAGGCCGCACCACGATTGCGATTGCGCACCGCCTTTCAACCCTGCACCGCGCCGACCGCTTGGTGGTGCTAGACCGTGGCCGCGTGGTGGAAGAAGGCACGCACGATGCGCTGATGGAAGCCGAAGGCGCGTACTACAAACTCTACCAAGCGCAAGCCCGTAATGCGGCGGTGATGGTGGATGAAGAATAACGTATCAATAATAATGAACCATCCAAACTCTCTTTATTATGGCGACAATCTGAATGTATTGCGCCAATCCATCGCCGATGAATCGGTGGATTTAATTTATCTCGATCCACCTTTTAATAGCGACCGCGATTACAACATTTTGTTTTCATCGCCCAAAGGTGCATCCAGCGAAGCGCAGATTACCGCGTTTGAAGATTCGTGGCATTGGGGTGAGCAAGCCGAATCAGAATTCAATGAAATCATGCGCCAGAGCAATACCGCTGTGGCTGAGATGATGGATGCACTACGCCGATTTTTAGGCGAAGATGACATCATGGCCTATTTGACCATGATGACCAATCGCTTATTGGAATTACACCGTGTTCTCAAACCAACGGGAAGCCTGTATTTACATTGCGACCCTACCGCATCGCATTATTTGAAAATCGTATTAGATGGTATCTTTGGGCGTAAGCAGTTTGGCAGTGAAATCACATGGCAACGCCACAATAGCCATAATGATTCAAAAAATAAATACGGTGCAGTAACCGATACGATATTCTTTTACGTCAAAGAAAAACATTCCCTTCAGTTGCCACGCACTGATTTAAGTAAAAAGTATGTAAAAAACTTTTACCGCCACGATGATGGCGATGGTCGTGGTTTATATCAGTTAGCCGATATGGCAAGTCCTAGCCCACGCCCGAATATGATGTATGAATGGCAGGGCTATGCTTTCCCTAAAAAGGGTTGGCGCTATGAACGTGATACGATGCAAAAATTGCACGATGAGGGCCGTATTTATTATCCAGCCGATAAAAAACAACGTCCCCGCTTAAAGCGTTATTTGAATGAGAATCAGGGTAAGCCGATTACCAATTTGTGGACAGATATTAAACCCCTGACTGGTGCAGCAGCCGAATCGTTAGGCTATCCCACCCAAAAACCCGTCGCATTATTAGAACGAATCATTGAAGCCAGCACCAGCGAAGGCGATGTGGTTTTAGACCCATTTTGTGGTTGTGGCACAGCCGTTCACGCGGCGCAAAAAATGGGACGTAAATGGATCGGTATCGACATCACCCATTTAGCCGTGAGTTTGATTGAAAAACGCCTGCGTGATGCTTTTCCCGATGGCTCTTTTGTGGTTGAAGGCACGCCCAAGGATTTGGAAGGCGCACGCGATTTGGCGAACCGGGATAAATACCAATTTCAATGGTGGGCGTGTTCTCTGGTTAATGCCCAGCCTTATCAGGGTAAGAAAAAAGGTGCGGATGGCGGTATTGATGGGTTGATTTATTTTCAAGATAGTACAGATACTAAAAATAATAAACAGCACAAAAAGATTATTGTTTCCGTCAAAGGTGGTAGTAGTGTGAATGTGGCAATGGTGCGGGATTTGGCGCATGTGGTGCAGCGCGAAAAAGCACATATCGGATTATTTGTCACCCTCACGCCGCCCACTAAACCGATGCTGGTTGAAGCGGTGAAAGAAGGTTATTACGAAAGTCCGCATTTTCCCGCCAATACGTTTCCGGTGATTCAAATTCTCACGGTTGAAGGTTTACTCGAAGGCAGAGAACGCGCCCGTTTCCCCGATTTGGCACGCGGATCGGCAACCTTCAAAAAAGCCAAGTTGGAAGAAAAACAAGTTAATCAAAAAGGATTTTTCGATGAATCTTGAACGTAACACATTTGGAAAACTGGTTTTAATAACCGATGACGGGCAGCGCCACGAAGGAATTTCCCCCGTGCGGGCATTTCCGCTGCAAGCACCACAAGAATCTATTTCTTTGGTGAATACGGATGGTAAAGAAGTGGTTTGGATTCCGCATCTTTCTACCTTGCCACCCGCTTCGGCAGCCTTAATTGAAGAAGAATTGAATGGGCGCGAGTTTGTTCCCGTGATTGAAAAAATCACGGCAGTCACCAGTTATTCCACGCCCTGCACTTGGAGTGTGACCACCGACCGAGGCGAAACCACTTTTGTTTTACGCGGCGATGAAGATATTCGGCGTGTAGGCAGTGAGGGATTATTATTGATTTCGGATACGCATGGTATTCATTATTTAATTCGCAACCATTTTGAATTGGATGCGGTGAGTAAAAAGATTTTGGATCGTTTTTTATGAATCCTTCCTCGACTTTGGTTTTAGGTTTTGAATCGTCTTGCGATGAAACCGGTGTGGCATTGGTGGAATATGCCGAAAAAGGCGTTCCCACATTGTTGGCACACGCGCTGCACTCGCAAATTTCCATGCACCAAGCCTTTGGCGGGGTCGTGCCGGAGTTGGCAAGCCGCGATCACATCCGCCGCGCCCTGCCGCTCACGCGCGAGGTGTTAGCGCAGTCCGGCAAAACGCTGGCGGATGTCGATGTGGTGGCGTTCACACGCGGCCCCGGACTTGCAGGGGCGTTGCTCGTGGGCGCGGGCGTGGCGTGTGCATTGGCGGCGGCGTTGGATAAGCCCGTGCTGGGCGTACACCACTTGGAAGGGCATTTGCTCTCGCCTTTTTTGAGCGCCGATCCGCCCGAATTTCCATTTGTCGCCTTGCTGGTTTCGGGCGGGCATACGCAGTTGATGCGCGTGGATGACGTGGGATGTTATGAATTACTCGGCGAAACGATTGACGATGCCGCCGGAGAAGCCTTCGATAAATCCGCCAAAATCATGGGCTTGGATTACCCGGGGGGGCCGCTGCTGGCGAAAATGGCACAAGATGGAAATCCTACGGCGTATAAATTACCACGCCCTTTATTGCATAGCGGGAATTTGGATTTTTCGTTTGCCGGATTAAAAACAGCGGTTTTGGTGCAATCACAAAAAATTCAACCAGCGGATTTTCCGAATTTAGCGGCCTCGACCCAAGCCGCGATTGTGGATGTATTGGTGAAAAAATCGCTTTCTGCGTTGAAAGAAACCGGATTAAATCGTTTAGTCGTGGCGGGTGGTGTGGGTGCGAATCGGGAATTGCGAACGCAATTAAATACCGCGTGTGCCGAGCGCAAAGTGCGCGTGCATTACCCCGAATTGCATTTATGCACCGATAACGGAGCAATGATCGCACTTGCCGCCGCCATGCGCCTGCAAAGCGGTTTGCAGCAGGCGCATAAAACCTATGCGTTTGATGTCAAACCGCGTTGGGGATTGGACGCGATAGGTTATTAAATACGCTATTAAGTCGATT
>CALMCD010000312.1 GCA_937863075.1 uncultured Rhodoferax sp.
CCTAATCATGTGTGGTCGTTTGATGCAAGTATGTGCGCGCTGTATTACCGAAAGAGCGGGGCGAAGAAAAGCGGTTTCCAAGTTATGGAGCACGATAAGTTTTACAAAAACAAGCCGAAGAATTTGGAAAGTATTGCATCCGACCGCGTTTGGTCGTATGAGGTAACCGATCATTACTCCGGTGCGATTTTCGTCCACTATGTCATGAGTGCTGAAAGTGCAGCCAACTTGACTGAGAGCTTTATTGAGTGCATTTCACAGCGCGGGAAGCAACCGTTTTATGGCGTACCCTACATCTTGATGATGGACATGGGTAGTGCTAATACCAGCGGATTGTTCAAAAATTTCGCTCGCCGTATGGGGATTAAGTTGTTGCCACACGCCGCAGGGAATGCGCGGGCAACAGGGCAGGTCGAAAAGGCGCGTGACCAGATTGAGCGCAGCTTTGAATCGCAATTAAGCCTTGCGCCAATTGCAAACTTGGAAGAGCTGAATCTGCGGGCGCGGGAATGGGCGGGTTGGTACAACGCACACCGCGTTCACAGTCGGCACGGGCAAACCCGTTTTGCGATGTGGATGCAAATACGTGCCGAGCAACTGCGCATTGCACCCAGCCGTGATGTGTGCTTATCGCTTTTAACCAGTCATCCCGAAGAGCGCAAGGTGAAAGACAAATTGCGTATCAATTTCGCGGGTCGTGAGTTTGATGTAAGCGGTGTGCAGGGGGTAATGGTGGGCGAAAAGCTCAATGTTTGCACCAACCCATACAGCAGTGATTCGGTTCAAATTTTGCTCAAAGATGCCGAAGGCAACGAGCTAATCCACCAAGCGCCCGTGGTGGAGAAGGACGATGCGGGGTTCGCAGAAAACGCAAACGTCATCGGCGAAGATTATTCGCGCCATGCTGATACCGTTATCGACAGTAATCGAAAAGAAGTGGAGCGAACCATCTATGAAGCGACGACTGACGAGCAAGCCGAAGCAGCCCGCAAAGCCCGCGTAACTCCATTCGGTGGTCGGATTGATCCGCAGAAGATGATGCAGCAAGCACCCATCCCTACTTACATACCAAAACGCGGAACAGACTTGGACATCAAAACCACAACCGTGGCAACACCCAAGCCGCAGCGCGTACTCAACCCGTTTGAAATTGCCCGTGAATTGACCAATCGCGGAATCACCATGACCGCGCCAATCGCCGCGATGGTTCGTAAGGATTATCCGCAGGGCGCAACCGAGGAAGAAGTTGATGGAATCGTTGCAAAACTGAACCGACCGATGCTGCGTGTCGTAAACGGGGGTGCGGTATGAATCGTGAGCATATCCATTTAGCGTCAAACACCGCTTCAAATCGTTTCAAAAATGAAATTGATGGTGATGTCGCAGAAAGCGATGTAAAGCGCTCAAAAGCCTTGTTTTTGAAACTCGGATTGAGTTACTCGGATGCCGCACGCGCTTTGGGTATTTCAAAAACATCCTTTGGTCGAATCATCAAAGAAGACCAATGGCCGCGTGCCGTGCGCACCAAGAAAGATTTTGTGCAGTGGGTGGCTGCACAAGCAAAGTTGGCAGGGTTGGACTCGACCTCCATCCCCGCCGTATCCCCACCCGTAAACGTAATTGAAGTTAAACCTGAAGGAGAAGTAGAGATGTTACTGCAATGCCAAGCGCTTACCCCGCAGGCGAAAGAGGTGTTTGGCCTCAAACGCTCGCCATTTATTGATGATGTCCAGTCCAGTGAAGATGTATTTCAGACCCCCAGCGTGCGTTATGTGCGTGCTGCGATGCTGGATGCAGCCAACAATCATGGGTTTCTGGCAGTGGTGGGCGAATCCGGTTCGGGTAAATCTACGCTTGCAGAAGACCTCGAAGAACGTCTGCAAAAAGAGTCCAAGCAAATCATCGTTATCCGCCCCTACGTCCAAGCGATGGAGCTTAACGATGCTAAGGGTAAAACCATGCGAAGCCTGCATATTGCCGAAGCAATTTGCAATGCGCTTGACCCCAACGTCTCCGTTAAACGCGGGCCACAAGCACGGTTTAACCAACTGCACAACATGCTTAAAGCCTCGGCAAAGTCAGGTCGTAGCCACCTGCTATTGATTGAGGAGGCGCATTGCCTGCCACTGGCAACCCTCAAACACCTCAAACGCTTCTTGGAACTCAAGAACGGAATGAAGCGCTTGATCGGAATCGTGTTGATTGGTCAAACCGAACTGCACGAAACGCTGGACGGGAAGAACATGGAAGTGCGGGAAGTTTCCCAGCGTTGCGAAGTAATCACGCTGGAATCCATCACCAAAGAATTGGAAGGCTACCTGAAGCTGAAATTTGAGCGAATTGGAATCAACGTCAACGATGTGATTGCCAAAGATGCTTATGACGCTATTCGCACTCGCCTTGTAGTCCAAACAACGCGCGGGAAATTGGTGGATTTGTGCTATCCGCTGGTCGTCAATAACTTGATTACCCGCGCAATGAACGAGGCCGCCAAGCTGCATTTTGGCTTGATTGATGCCAATGTGATTGGAGGGCTGTAATCATGGGACAAACCTACCAAATCCACATCGTTTTGCGCGGCGGGCAAGAGATTAAATCGACCCACTACTCCTATTCAATCACCCGCGCATTTGCGGTTGCCCGCGCACAGCACCCCAACTGGGCATCCATCAGCGTGAGCATCAAGCGGGAGGATGTACTGTGAAAGCCAAAATTTCTTCTATTGATGTGCGGGCCGCCGTGCTAGAACTGCTCAAAAACAAGCGGGTAGCAGTCACTTCGTCGAAGATTCACGATGAAATTACCCTTGACGTTGCACTTCCTCGCGTTACAAACGCACTGAATCAAATGCTTGAAGCTGGTTTTGTTGGGTGCGATGGACACCGTCCAAAGGTTTGGTTTATCCAGCCGAAAAAGCCTTACTCGCCATACATCGCCACTCCGCGCATCCAGCGTTTCAGTTGGACTCGTGAAGCCTATGTGCCACCACCGCCACCAGCGCTGCGTGCGGGTGCTTTGGACTACCAGCGCTGCAAGAGCGTTGGCACACCATAAACCAAGATGATCGACCCAACTACGGGGGAGATCATCCCAGACCCTCCCCCAGCGCCACCAAAGCCGCGAATCACTTATTACGCCAGCGATTACCACACCAATTTGGCAATCACAAGGATGGGGAAAACGGAATCGTTAAGCCACCTGACAGCAATAAAGGACGAGTGCAAGGCGCGGGGGTTGATGCCAAGCCACGAACGAAAACTGCGGGAAGCGTTTGCAATTCACTACCGCAGGTTGAAACAACCGAAAGAGCAAGATGAAAAAGAAAAAGATGGAAATCAGTGATGCCGTAGGACTCACGCCCAGCAGTATCAAGCTGGATGAGCAGCGGCTGCGGGAAGTGAAAGCGACGATGCAACGTCAAACCCAAGATAGCGCGAAAAAGTGCGACGACTTTCTGGGATTGATAGCGAAATCAAAGTCCAAAAAAGAGTCGGAAGACATCGTAATTGATGCGTGGAATTGCCAAATGACCACGAGCGATTTCAGCAAGGTTTCGATGGCGCACAGCGAAAAGTGGGTAACGAAAACACCACAACTGCCAAAGCGGAAAAACCAATTTACCAACCAACCAACCAAGGAAAATCATGGCAACTAAAGCTACCACAAAAATCAAAGCAGCAGCGCAAAAGTACACATGCCAAAGCAAAGACGAAGTAATGCGGGACATTAAAAATATCGGTGATTTGCGCCGCGAACACATCCGTATCACGACCCAGATGAACGATGCCATTGCAACAATTAACCAAGAAAACGCACCGGAACTGAAGCGCTTGGATGAGGAAATCAAGCGTTTGCAAGGCGGCGTGCAGACGTTCTGCGAAGCGAACCGTGAATCGCTTTGCGGCAAAGGCAAAACGGCGAATTTGATTACGGGCGAAGTGGCATGGCGTGCGCGTCCACCATCGGTCAAAGTAACGGGCGTGGAAGCGGTTTTGGGATGGCTTAAAAACATGGGGATGCACAGCTTTGTGCGAAGCAAAGAAGAAATCAACAAGGAGGCGATGCTGAACGAACCGGAGAAAGCAAAAGCAGTTCCGGGCATCAAGATCGAAACCGGTGTTGAAGATTTTTTAATTACGCCCTTTGAAGTTGACCCATCATGACCACGCAACGCAAACCCAAAGCCCCAGCGCAATATGCGCAAAAGTCAAAGAAACCAAACTACATTGCAGCCATCCACGTCGCGCAAGGAAAGCTGCGCTTGACCGAAGATGATGCACGCTCCCTGAAGCTGTCAGTGATTGGGGTGGAGTCGAGTAAGGATATGACATCCGCGCAGCAATCCAAGCTGCTCCAACACCTCAACAAGCTTGTGATGGAGATGGGCAGCCGCGTTACCAAAGATTCACGTTGGCGCAAGGCGCGGGCGACGTGGCACGCACTGCACCGCACGGGCAAAGTGCAGACCAATACCGACCGCGCGATGCACCTGTGGATTAAGCGTGAGATAGGGGTAGATCATTGGCTGTGGTTGTCATCGGCACAAGTCAACACCGTGATTGAATCGCTTAAAAAATGACTCAACCGCTAGACGAGCTATATGTTGGATACTCGGATTCGATGGTGCTGATTGCACGTACCATCTATTCCGAGTTGCTCAACCAACATCAAAAATCGGTCGATAATCCAAACCGCAAACAGCGTCTTGCAAAGCTCACGGTGGCCGTCATGAATCGATTGAGCCGTGAGCTTGGGGGTGACAGCTACTACATCACCAAAACCAACGCAATGGAACTGACGGAGCGAAATTGGGCGATGTTCAAAGAGTTCAAGGGGAATAATTACAAGGAACTCTCAAAAAAGTACGGTATGACCAACGCCCATACACGAAAGATAATCAACGCGTGCCAAAGAAAGGTGTATTCCGAGCGCCAGATGTCACTTTTGGAATCGTCCCTCGATTAGACGATTCCCTGAAAAAAGTATCAAAGTAGATTCAATCGACCCCCGAAGCCATGCCGCACACACTACGTGCATGGCTTCAAAAACCCCCACACTCCCCCCACAAATCGAGATTTTCCGTGCCGGCACGCACACTGCCGATAACGGGACTCAACACACGTTCACCGCCGCTGACGTTGTGGGCATGGTGAGCGCATACGACCCCGCAGTGCATGAGGCTCCCTTATGCGTGGGTCACCCACAAGACAATAAACCCGCTTACGGATGGGTCAAATCGCTTGCTGTCGCTCCGTCTGGCACGTTGGTAATGGATACCCACAACATCGCCCCCGCGTTCGCTGAGGCGGTCAATTCCAAGGCGTTCAAAAAGCGCAGCGCGAGCTTCTATCCCCCGAATCACCCCCAGAACCCCAAGCAGGGTTCGTGGTACTTGCGCCATGTCGCTTTCCTCGGCGCACAACCCCCAGCAATAAAAGGTTTAGCTGACTTTTCCGAGGCCGATTCGGGCGCGGCGGAAGACGGCTGCATCAACTTTTCCGAACCGATTTTTAACCCACCACCACCAAAGGAAGAAACCATGGAAATTGAAGAGCTGAAGAAAAAATTAGCTGCTGCTGAAGCCGATAAAGCAAAGCTGGAAGCCGATAAAGCCGCAGAAGCCGCGAAAGCGAAGGCGAGCTTTGACCAACTGGCGCAGTTCAAAGAAGCGCAGCGCAATGAACGCATTGCAAGTTTCACAAGTTTTTGCGAAAAATCGAACGTAAAACCCACCGAAAAAGCCGCAGCCGTAGCGGTTTTAGCGGTGTTAGCGGATATGGATGCACCCGTATCGTTCTCTGAAGGCAATGCAACCAAGACAGTTTCTCCGGTGGAATTTGTCAAAGGATTGATTGGTGCTTTACCCGACCCAGTGCAATTTGGCGAGCAGATGGGTGGTAGCGGTGGCAATTCTGGCGGGATTGATGGGCTGACGGATAAGCAGCTCGATCAAGTCATTAAAAACTATGCCGAATCCAAAAACATGACCTACAACGATGCCCATGCCGCTATTGCAGGTGGCGCGTCCTTCACATTTAAGGCTTAAATCATGGTTACTTTAGAGCAAGCCCGCATGGGCAATTCACCCGTATTGACCAGCTTGATGTTGGGTATGTCTAACGGGACGATGGTGGCGGAAAAAATCTTCCCCCGCCTCAACTCGACCATGACAGCCATGATGTTAATGGCGCTCGGGAATGCAGCTAACCGTCGATATGATGGTCTTAAACGCGCACCCGGTGGCCCGTTTAAGCAGGTCGAAATCACTTTCGAGGGCAAGAAATACACCATCAGCCAATCCGCAGTCGATGTCCCAATCCCGTTTGAGGTGATTAAGGAAATCAATGCTGCAATGCAGCTCAATCAGGGTCAAAAGATGGAAATTGACCGCATCGGTGTGTCGACTGGATACCAAATCCTGACACTGGACTATGAGCGCGAGGCAAGTGAATTGGCAAGCAATGCCAGCAACTATGCGGTCGGAAACACCGAAGCGCTGACTGGGGCTGCAAAATGGTCGAACGAAAACAGCACACCCATCACCGATATTGATGACGCGATGGAAGTCGTGCGCGGCAAAGCGGGTATCCGACCCAATTGCATCTTGTTGAGCGCGAAGTCCTACTACAAGATTCGCCGCCACAAGCAGGTTTTGGCACAGCTCTCATCGGTTGACCGTGGCGCTGCTTCATTGGATCAACTCAAATCGATTTTGGACATTCCAAACATTTTTGTGGGCGATGCAACGATGGATGGACAAGACCTTTGGGGGGCTAACACCATCTTGTACTACACGCCCAATTCGCTGATGACCACAACGCCATTTGCTAATGTGAGTTTGACCGAACCAGCATTTGGGTTCACCGGAACTACAGATAACGGTATCTCTGTTTCACCCCCGTTTGTAAAGACGGATAACGAAACGATGGTCTATCGCTGCAAATTCCACCGCACGCCGCACATCACCACTAACGGTGCTGGTTTCCTCTTCCAAACAACCGTTTAAGCCCCATGAAATACGTTGCCATTTACCCCGTTCGCGCCGTTCTGGACGGTGAAAAAAAGGTTTTCAAAGCGGGTGAAACCGTGACCGGATTGACTGATTGCGATGTTGAATCGCTTCTCAAATCCGGCGTAGTTGACGCGGTTGATGAGCCTGTTGCGAATGTCCAAGTAGCCCCTACCAAACCCAAACCCAAGGAGTAAAACCATGATTGAAGCCGAATTTGCACATGATGGTGAAGATTCCATCAGCATCAAATTGTCGCAACCTGTTGTCCCTTATCGCCTGATTGCGTTTAATGGCTTTTATGCCAGTACCGCAGGTGGAGGCTATGACCTACAGGGCGTATCAACGACCGAGGGTAATACGGGCGACGTTATCACAGCGTGTACCGAATACAGTTATCCGGTCGAGATGGCAGAGCCTATCCCGCTGTACGCATACGTCAAGCCTGCCGCCGATGGATCGGGTCGCGCGGCCGTTGGAACCGCAACCAATAACTGCGGCACTTGCCTCGCAGTGGGAACGACCCAAATCCTGCTCAAAATCGAGCGCCAGACGCACTAACTATGCCCACGCACTACTGCACCGAGCAAGACCTCATCGACCGCTTCGGCGAGATTGAGATCGCGCAGCTAACCAATCGCAGCGGCGTTGAGGTCATTGACGATAGCGTCCTAGGACGCGCCCAAGACGATGCCGATGCCGAGATTGATGGGTATCTGGCACGCCGCTACAAATTGCCGTTAGCGCAGCCATTCCCGCCGTCACTGGTTCGCTTGGCGTGCAGCATGGTTCGCTATTTTTTGTTCAAAGACGGCACACCTGAAGTGGTTCGTAAGAACTACGAAGATGCTGTTTCCTTGCTCAAAAAAATGGGCAATGGCGATGTCGTTTTGGCTGGCGCTGCACCTTTATCGGCTGCGGTTGCCACCAATTCCAACGACATTGTGACCAGCAGCGGCAGTGGTGCGCGGCGGGCGTTTGATGAAAGCCTGCGGGGGTTTCGATGATTACCGCAGGTGTGGATAACTTTTTGCAGCTTGAGAGCGTGCTGATTGACCGCCTAAAAACGGTTCTTCAACCGCTTATGCCGCGCGTTGGCGTGTTCTCGGCTGCTGATATATCGGGTTTTAAGGAGGCATCCCTCCCCGCACCAAGTGTCAGTCTGACGTATCAAGGCTACCGGATAGACGATTCGACGCGCCGCGATGGCCTCGCCGTCACCGTCCAGCAAACGTGGATGGTGTGGGTTCACGTCCGCAACGTCGCCACAATGCAAAGCGGCGAAAAAGCACGGAATCAAGCGGGTGAAATAGCCAGCCACGTCCTCAAAGCGATGATGGGTTTCAAGCCGGAGGAGGTCAACAAACCCATCGTTTTAACCAATTCAATGCCCGCCCAATACTCCGGCGGGATGCTCTATTTGCCGTTGGCATTTACGAGCGAAATCGTGATTAACAACAAGGATAAACCATGAGTAACAACACATACGCACCATTCATCGGATCGGGTCGGATTTGGGCGCGAAAGGCCGGAACGAACGATGCGATGATTGAAATCGGAAATTGCTCCAAAGTCGAAATTCAGGTCAAAGACAAGAAAATTGACTTGCAAGATTTCACGAAAGCAGGTGGTGGTAAGTATGCACAAATCGTGCGTATTGACAGCGCGATGATTTCTCTCAACGTCCATGACTTGACCGACCGTAACATCCGCATGGGCATTTTTGGCTCTGATTCCATCATTGCCAACGGTACTGTTACTGACGAGGTGGTGCGGTGTTACAAGGGTGCTTTAGCCCCAATCAAGCATCTTTCTCCAGTCATCACATCTGTTAAAAGCTCGGATGGATTGACTACTTATGCGGCGGATACCGACTACCAAGCCCATGCGGGTGGTTTGTTGATTACCAGTGATTCGACAATCCCCGATGCGACCGATGTAAAAGTGACCTATACCTACGCTGGCCACAGCAAAATCGAGGCAATGACCAATGCCAGCATCATCCTCCAAATGCGGTTTGTGGGTGTCAATGAAGCGGATGGTAAGTCGGTGATGGTAGATATTCACCGCGCTCAACTTTCGGCAACCAAGGCGTTATCGTTGATTTCTGACAAGTTCGCAGAGCTTGCGCTGGATGCTGAAATTCTGAAAGACCCAGCAAAAACAGGTGACGGTATCAGCCAGTTTTTCGTACTGCAAATGGGCTAATCGAGCATGGCGCAAAATCTTGAAATCAATATCAAAGCAAACACCTCGGGTAAATCCGAGGTCGATGCCCTGATTGACCGACTCGCAAAAGCGGGGGTCGATATTGCGCCGTTCCGTGAAGAGGCATCAAAGCTCGATGCCGAATTTAAGCAGCTTGCCCAGCAACAAGCGCTTATCAATTCGTTCACGCAAACCAAAACTGCGACCGTCGATGCAAAAGATGCGATGGATTCGGCTCAACAAAAAGCGCAGGAACTCGCTAAATCGCTCAAAGCAACCGAGGCAGCGAACAAGGATGCCAAAGCATCTTTTGACACAGCCAAGGCAGCTATACAAGGCCTTACCGAGCCGTTGGCAGAGGCGAAAGCCAAGGTTGCAACGCTTGAGGAATCCTTTTCTAAATCCAAATCGGTAACCCAAGAATTAAAAGACCAACTCGCACTCACACGGGTTGAAATCAAAAACCTTTCCGCCCCCAGCGAAGAGGTTACGAATCGGTTTAACCAGCTTTCCAGCGAATTAAAGGTGGCAGAAACTGCTACAAAAGCAGAAAAAGACGCGCTGGCCGCTGCTAAAACAGAAGTAAAAAACCTCTCTAGCGAGATGTCGGCGGCGCAAAGCAACGTCAAAAATGCAGCCACGGCACTCAAAGCGGGCGAAACCGCAGCCAAGGAACAAAGCACCGCGTTCGCTGCCGCACGTACAGCGGTCAGAGAAACGTCTGCTGAATACCAAGCATCCGTAGGCAAGCTGCAAGACCTACGGCAAGGGCTTTCGAGCGCGGGTGTTAGCACCAAAGATTTATCGTCTGCGCAGACTGCGCTAAAGCAAAAAGTAAGCGAAAACTCGGGTGAACTGGGCAATTTGCAAGCCAAGATGCAGACTGCCACGGCATCGCAGCGTGGCCTTGCCGAACAAACCAAAGCTGCATCCGGCGCGGCGGATGAATTTAACGAGCGACTCAAGTCTCTGGCGGCTGGTCTCATGGGGATGCAGTTGGTCAACGCAATGGCGGATATGGAGCGAATGGCAGCGGGCCTTAAAGCCGTTTCTGGCTCTTCCGAGGCCGCCGCCAAAGATATGGAGTTCGTGCGTTCAATTGCCGTGCGCAGCGGCTTGGATATTGTTGAGGCATCGAAGGCTTACCTATCCCTCGCAGCAAGCACCAAAGGCACGGCGGTGGAGGGTGATGCTACTCGCCAGGTGTTTGAGGCGGTTTCTAGGTCAATGGCCATTGCGGGTAAAACGTCTGCTGAAACATCGCTCGCGCTGCAAGCACTGGGGCAAATGGCGGGCAAAGGCGTGGTGTCGATGGAAGAGTTGCGCCAACAATTGGGCGAAGCACTGCCCGGTGCGCTCAATGCCAGTGCCAAGGGAATGGGCATCACGACTAGAGAGCTAGTCGATCTGGTTTCCAATGGCAAGGTCGCCGCGCAAGATTTGTTTCCTGCTTTGACCAAAGGCCTCAATGAGATGTATGGTACAGCGCCAAAGGCGCAAACCTTGAGTGCTGAAATTACCAACATCAAAAATTCGCTCATCGAACTGGCAGCGCACTTGGGCGAATCAGGCGGTTTGTCGGCGCTCAAAGTCGGGGCTGAGGTGGCGCAGACGGCTATCGTCTATCTCGATGACACCTTAATCCAGTTGGGCAAGGGTATCGGCGTTATTACTGCGGCAATCGCAAATTGGGATTTTTCGCAGGTCAAAGAAGCATTCGCAGACATTGAAAAAGAGAGCCGCGAGAAGTTGTTGAAGGCCGCAGAACACAACACTGTTCTTGCAAAATCCATCGAAATGGGGGGAACGGAAGCAGCCAAGGCAGGGTTAAAACACCAAGAATCCGCCGCCGCAACCGAAGCCGCAGGCAAAGCAGCGGGCGAAGCGGGAACCAGCTACATTGCTTTAGCGAATGCCTACGAAAAAATCAAAGTAGAGCTGGCTAGCAACATTACGCTCTCGGAAAAGCAGCTTGATGCGGCAAAGGCTGAAGCCAGCATCATTGAGCAAAACGCCAAAATCTACGGCAACCAAGCAGAGCAAATGCAGGCAACCGCACGCGCCACGGAACTCGTTACCGCTGCTACGGTTAGAGTCGCAGAAGCGAAAAACATCGAACTGGGCGTGCTGAAAGTTGAGCTTTCCGCGAAGCAAGAATTGCTCAAAGCCCAAGGCGACATAAGCGAAGAACGGAAGAAAGAACTCAAAGACCTGCAAGACGTTATCGATAAAAAACAAGCCGAAGTCGATAAATCCAATGCCCAAGCGGATGCTTCAAAATTGCTATCGCAGCAAATTTCACTTGAAATTGAGAAGCACAAAGATAACAGCAACCGGCTCGGCGAATTGCAGCTTGCTTACCAAAAAGCGACTGCCGAAGTCGAAAAACTGCGGGCGCAAAAAGCACGCGGCATCGACGTTACAAATCAACTAGCCGAAGCTGAAACCAAAGCAGCCCGCGCCACAGCGCTCTACCGTGATGCACAAAGCGATTTGGTGCAGAAACTGCAAGCAAAGCAGGTCGTTGAAAAGATGAATACGGATGTTCAAAGCATCCAACTGAACGCCCAAAAAACATATTTAACGGCGTTGGCTGAACGTCAAAAAGCCGAAGGAAATGCTGCTGGGGCACTACAAACGCAAATCCAAATTAAGCGCGTTGAAATCTTGATTATCCAAGCCAAAGTAAACGCCATGCGAGTAGAGGCTGACCAAACAATCTTGGTCGCAAAGGCAAAATTGGCGGAAATGGAAGTAAGCGGCAACCTTGACCCTATCAAGAAAGCAGAGCTTAAAGCATCCATCGCCATTGCCGAAGCCAAGAAAGTCGAAGCGAGTGCCGTTGAAATGGGGACGGATGCCGTCATCCGCGAGATGAATGCTATGCAAGCTGCGGCGCTTGGTGCAGACGATTACGCTGGTGCAACAAACCGTGCAGCGGATGCCCAAAACAATCTTGCTGGGGCTGCATCTAATGCGTCATCGGCGGTGTCAAAAGGTGGCGGCGGCGGTGGTGGCGGTGGCGGTGACCCATTGAATGAAGCAGCACGTCAAGGAGTGATGTTCGGCAGTCAATATATGTCCACGCCTGAGTTCACAAATCAGGCAGAGGCTGACGAGTGGTATAAGCAAGCCCGCGAAAAAATGCAAGAGCAAGGAAACCAAACCGTTGCGGCTGGCGGAACGCGTGGCGGGACCGGAGCAATAGCAGCATACGGTTGGCTCAAGCAGCAATATGAGCGCGGGCTGAAGGAAATGGAAAAAAAGAAACGGCTAGAAGATGCCCGCACATCCGGTGCAACTGGAATGCCTGCCGCAACCGCCCCCAGTGTTCCAATACCTGCACCAACACCTGCACCAACGCCAACACCTGCACCAACGCCAACACCTGCACCAACGCCAACACCTGCACCTGCACCTGCACCCACGCCCGTACCAACACCTGCACCCGTTCAAACGCAATCAGACATTGAACGCGAAAATGCCAACGCGATCAAGTTGT
>CALMCD010000313.1 GCA_937863075.1 uncultured Rhodoferax sp.
CGTGGATCGAAATAATCGTATTCAATTGCGTAGCCCGGGCGCAGGATGTGGACGTTTTCCAAGCCCTTCATGCTGCGCACCAGTTGGTATTGAATATCAAAGGGTAAGCTGGTGCTGATGCCGTTGGGGTAATACTCGTGCGTGGTTAAACCTTCGGGTTCGAGAAAAATCTGGTGGCTTTCCTTATCGGCAAAGCGGTTGATTTTGTCTTCCACGCTGGGGCAATAGCGCGGGCCTACGCCTTCGATTTTGCCCGTGAACATGGGGCTGCGGTCAAAGCCACTGCGGATGATGTCGTGCGTTTGTTGATTCGTGTGCGTGATCCAGCATGGCATTTGCTGCGGGTGCATGGCGGCATTGCCCATGAAGCTGAAAACGGGCATGGCTGGACTCATACCACCCACCATACCGTCCCCGGGTTGCTCTTCGCACTGGGAGAAATCAATGGTACGTCCATCCAAACGCGGCGGCGTTCCGGTTTTCAAGCGACCTTGGGGGAGTTTCAATTCTTTCAAACGGGCGCTCAAGGAAACCGCTGGCGGATCACCGGCACGCCCTGCGGCGTAGTTATTCAAGCCAACGTGAATTTTTCCATCCAAAAACGTGCCAGCCGTCAGCACCACCGTTTTGGAGCGAAATTGAATGCCGACTTGCGTCACCGCACCCACCACCTTATCGCCTTCCACCATCAAATCATCAACGGCTTGTTGAAAGAGCCATAGATTGGGTTGATTTTCCAAGGTGCGGCGAATCGCAGCTTTGTACAAAATGCGATCCGCTTGGGCGCGGGTAGCGCGAACGGCGTGTCCTTTACTCGAATTGAGCGTGCGAAACTGAATGCCGCTCTCATCGGTGGCGAGTGCCATTGCACCGCCCAGAGCGTCCACCTCGCGCACGAGATGTCCCTTGCCGATACCGCCAATCGACGGATTGCAGCTCATCTGCCCGAGGGTTTCGATGTTGTGGGTGAGCAGCAAAGTCTTGCAGCCCATGCGGGCGGCGGCGAGTGCCGCCTCGGTTCCGGCGTGGCCGCCGCCGACGACGATAACGTCAAAGTGTTGTGGGTAAAGCATGGCAAACCATTCTAATGGGGTGGGATAAAAATAAATTTTCCAAACAGGGTAAATTACCCTCATAATGGTGGTGTATTGTCGGAAAGTTTCGATAGGAATTTGCACGAATTCTGGCGTACAGAGTTTGCGGTGTTTTACCAGTTTCGCGTCTGCTTGAGTCTTCATTGGTTTGTTGATTGCGGTTTGGACACCATCGCGTTTTGAGTTATTTTGAGGAGTCCTGACATGGGCAACAAACTTTACGTAGGCAATTTGCCTTATTCTTTCCGTGACGAAGATTTGCAACAAACATTTGCACCCTTCGGTCTGATCACCAGCGCTAAAGTCATGATGGAGCGCGATACAGGTCGTTCTAAAGGCTTTGGCTTTGTGGAAATGGGCAGCGATGCAGAAGCACAAGCCGCTATCGGTGGTGTAAACGGTCAACAACACGGTGGTCGCGCACTGGTTGTGAACGAAGCACGTCCTATGGAAGCACGTCCTCCCCGCACTGGTGGCAGCGGCGGTTTCGGCGGCGGCCGTAGCGGTGGCGGCGGTTACGGTGGTGGTGGTGGCGGCGGCGGTTACGGCGGTGGCGGCGGCGGCCGTAGCGGTGGCGGCGGTTACGGCGGTGGTCGTAGCAGCTACTAAGCCAATCGCTAAGCCCTTCGCTTAGAGAAATAAAAAGAGCCGCAAGGCTCTTTTTTTATGCCTTGTCGCTTCGATGCTTGCGCGGTCGCCCTGCCAACAAACGATCAAACCACGCATTCGGCAAAAGACGCAATACCTTGGCGACCAGTGCCATGGGCCACGGAATCACACAATAGCTGGTTTGTGCGGCAATGGCAGCAAACGCACGTTCGGCAAAGGCTTCAGCTGACAGTAAAAACGGCATGGGGTAACGGTTTTGCTGCGTGAGCGGCGTATCGACATACCCGGGGGCAATGGTGACGACTTTCACGCCCGTACCGCGCAATTCTCCACGCAGGCTTTCGCAATAGGCCGTGACTGCTGCTTTGCTGGCACAGTACGCACCATGCCCGGGCAAACCGCGAATCCCTGCCACGCTGCCAATTCCCACCAAAGTGCCTGAACCGCGCTGCACCATCGCTGTGATAAAGGGGTGAAACGTCGCTGCCATACCGAGATTGTTGACCGCAAACGTATGCGCCATCACCGCCAAATCCGAGCGGATGGAACTATCCACCCCGATGCTGATGCCGGCATTGGCAATCACCACATCCGGCACACCTTGGCGCGATATACAGTGCTGCGCGGCATGCAATACGCTATCCACATCGGCTACATCACAGCTATAAATTTGATAGCTATCTGTGCTAATTCCATGCGTGTTAGCCCATGTTTCGATATTTTCGGCGCGGCGTGCAACTAGTGCCAACGCATAGCCCGCACGGTAATAGCGCAGTGCCAATGCCTGCCCAATACCACTGGATGCCCCCGTGATAAAAACTAACGCTGCCATAAAACGCCGCGCACTTTGCCTGTGAGTACGGCTTGTTCGTTCTCGTTAATCAATCCCTTTTCGGCGCTGACGGTGTTGAGTTGGCCTTTTTCGTCAAAGCGGCTGAGTTCAATTTGCTCAACCTCTATCCAATCGCTATCGGCGTAATGCAGGGCTTTGGTGCCACGCACTTCGGTACGAACCCGTCCGGCTGCATCAAAGGTTTTGACGGAAAAATCGTTCAAAAAATAATCCACCTCATGCCGCACGGGGCGCGGCGGTGTGGCGGTGGTTGAGGGCGGAGTCGTGCGTACCAACCAATACGTTCCCAGTGCCAACACGCTCATGGTGATGAGGGGAAAGTAGAGCAGAAAATGCTCCCACGCACTGCGCAGGTAGCGGCGAAGGCGACTGCGTATCATGTAATCATGCGGTGTAGCGTGCCAACAAACGGGCGTATTGACCGCTGGCGGTCAGCAGCACATCGCACAGTTCGCGCACGGCCCCGTTGCCACCCGAACGCTGTGTGACGTAATGGGCGTAGGTCAGCACATCCACATGGGCATTGGCAGGCGCACAGGCGAACGCCGCACGGCGCAGCATGGGAATATCGGGCCAATCATCGCCCATTGCTGCCGCTTGGTTCCAATGCAGCCCCAGCGTAGCGAGGATTTCTTCCGCCGCAGGGCGCTTATCTTCCGTGCCGAAACGGGCGTGTTCAATGCCCAGTGCCGCCAGCCGAACGCGCAGTGCGGGCGAATCGCGCCCCGTAATCACTGCTGGCGTAATGCCCGCTTGTTGCAGCAATTTCAGCCCATGCCCATCCAGCGTATGAAAGCGTTTTAAGACTTCACCGTCTTGCGAAAACAGCAAGCCTCCATCGGTGAGTACGCCATCGACATCGAAGAAAACGACCTTGACGTTTTGCGCTTGTAGCAGCAAAGCGGGATCAAATGTGGAGAGGGGCATCAATGTGGACATCAAATCACCTTGGCACGCATTAGGTCGTGGGTATTGAGTGCGCCACACAGCCCACCCTCGGAATTGACCACCAGTAAAAAGTGAATGCGATGATGCTCCATCATGCCCGCAGCATCTGCCGCCAGTGCATTGGAGGCTATCGAAAGAGGAGCAACGTGCATCACATCCTGCGCGGTTTTGGAGCGCAAATCTGCACCTTGTTCCAATAATCGGCGTAGATCACCATCGGTGAACACGCCCGCTACGCACCCTGCGGCATCGACGACTGCTGTCGCGCCCAAACCTTTGGCACTCATTTCGCGCATCAATTCGCTGAAGGTTGCTTCCAAAGAAACGCGGGGGATAGCGTTGCCCGAACGCATGACATCTGCCACATGGGTCAGCAGCTTGCGCCCCAATGCGCCACCCGGGTGGGAACGGGCAAAATCTTCGGCACGAAAGCCGCGTGCATCCAATAACGCCACCGCCAGCGCATCACCCAGTGCGAGTTGCGCGGTCGTGCTGGCAGTGGGTGCTAAATTCAAGGGGCAGGCTTCTTTATCGACGGTCGTATCGAGCCACACATCGGCGTGTTGTGCCATGGTCGAATCGGCATTGCCCGTCATGCAGATAATCGGCACGCCCAAACGCTTGAGCAAGGGCAAAAGGGTGATGATTTCCTGCGATTCACCGCTATTGGAGAGCGCCAGCACCACATCATGCGGCGTGATCATGCCCAAATCGCCATGACTGGCCTCGGCAGGATGCACGAACATGGCTGGCGTTCCGGTCGATGCCAGTGTGGCGGCGATTTTGCGTCCGATATGTCCGCTTTTGCCCATACCCATGACGACCACGCGCCCGCGATTGGTCAGTACCACTTCTAATGCCCGATGGAACGAGGTGCCGATGCGATTTTTCAATCCCAAAATGGCAGCGGCCTCAATCTCCAGCGTTTCGTGCGCAAGGGCGAGGCTATGTAGAACGCTTGGAATCGCTGATTGCTGCATGGGGATTTTCTTCAACACGGGTGGTTGCAAAATTGCGCTCGCCTTTCTTGGCATCGGCTCGGCGTTTACGCCAATTGGCGGCCAAACTACCGCTGGATAGTTTCAGGGATTGAAGCAAGGAACGCCCCTTTCCACTGGAACGCGGCTCATTCGAGGGCATGATCGATTGGTGCGGCAACGCGACGGCGGTGGGTGGGAAAGCGGTCGAAGCACTCTCATCCGCTCCTATGCTGGTGCGGAAGGGGTGTAAAGACCGTGTCGGACGCGCGGGGCTGCGGGTATTGCGGGGGCGTGTGGGTGGATTTTTGATCCGTGACACCAAACTTTCATTGACCCGAAAATACACACTTGTCACCACCAAGTGGTGCTTGTGCTTGGCTTGTTGTATGACTTGGTATTCAATTTCTTCTAAACGGCCGGTATCATGCATCAACTCGCGTGCCATATCCATCATGACCAAATGCTGGTGACCGTCTCCGTCCAACGTCAAGGCCTTGAACTTGTAGCTGGATGCTTCTAAGCCCAGCGTATTCATCACCTCGGTGATCACGGCAAAGAGCAAGTTACGCCGTCCGGCTCGTATCTCGCGTCGGGTGGTGGGCTTTTTATCCTGCGCGGGGGGCGCGTCTTCGGTGAGAACCGATTCTTTATTCGATTCCCTTTTGAGCAACCAGTTCAGTAAGGCCATCATGTATCGTTTGTTACGTTATTACGTCGTTACGTCAGGGTCAATAATGGAGAGAGTATAGGACGGTATATCCGTCATTTACCGATACAAAACTGGGTGAAGATTACGCCCAATAAATCGTCTGGTGTAAAAGCGCCGGTGATTTCGCTTAACGCATTTTGCGCCAGCCGCAATTCTTCCGCCAACAGTTCCAAGACCACAAAGGGCGCGGTGAAATGCGCGGCGGCGGCATCCAAGTGCTGGTTCACGGTGCGCAGAAGTTGTAAATGCCGCTCGCGGGCAATGAAAAGTCCTTCACCACTGGCTTGCCACCCCACGGTTTCGAGAACCGATCGGCGCAATGTTTCCAAACCCGCTCCGGTTTTGGCGGATATGGCAATGCCCTTATGCGTATCAGTACCAGTACCAGTACCAAGAGACACATCGCACGAATCGGCTTTATTCCATACATTCATGAGCGGCACACTGGCGGCGATTTTTTCGGCAATTTCCCGCGCAATCGACGCATCATCGGCTTGGTAGTCTGCCTGACCACGGCGGGTTAAATCGTGCAGAAACAACACGGCATCGGCACGCCCAATGGCATCCCAAGTGCGGGCGATGCCGATTTGTTCGACTTCATCGTCACTTTGGCGCAATCCAGCGGTGTCGATAACGTGTACCGGAATGCCTTCGATTTGGATGGTTTGCTGCACTTTATCGCGCGTTGTCCCCGGAATGGGCGTGACAATCGCCAACTCAGCCCCCGCCAGCGCATTCAGCAGGGACGATTTACCGACATTCGGCTGACCCGCAATCACCAAGCTAATGCCATCGCGCAACAACGCGCCCTGTGTAGCACGCTGCATCAAGGCCGTGAGTTGGTTTTGAATGCGGGTAAGCTGCGCCAAGGCATCCGATTCTTCGACAAAATCAATTTCTTCTTCGGGGAAATCAAGGTGCGCCTCCACCAACATCCGCAGGTGGATAAGGGCATCTTTGAGCGTATTCACTTCGCGGGAGAACACGCCGGAAAGCGATTGGGCGGCACTGCGGGCAGCGGCTTCGGTGCTGGCATCAATCAAATCGGCAATCGCTTCCGCTTGGGCGAGGTCGATTTTGCCGTTCAAAAAAGCACGTTCGGAAAATTCCCCGGGGCGTGCCAAACGCATAAAGGGAAGCTGGGGCGATGCCGCTTCTAAGCACCGTGCCAGCAGCAACTGCAAGACAACTGCGCCGCCGTGTGCTTGCAATTCCAACACATCCTCCCCCGTGAAGGAGTGGGGAGCGGGGAAGAAAAGTGCCAACCCGTGATCAATCGGGACACCGTGGGCATCGTGAAAGGGCAGATACGTCGCTTCACGCGGGCGCAACGGGCGACCCAGCCATTGTTCTGCCCACGGGCGCAGATTTTTTCCGCTGACCCGCACAATACCCACCGCTCCTCGGCCTTGGGCGGTGGCAATGGCGACGATAGGGTCGCTATGTGTCATGAACTTTGCCCGTTCAGAATTTGGGCATGTAGAACTTTGGTGGCACGCCCAAACGGGTGTTGATGACCCACTGTTGGGCGATCGTCAAGATGTTGTTGGCGATGTAGTACAACACCAAACCAGCAGGGAAGAAGAAGAACATGACGCTGAACATCATGGGCATCAACCACATCATTTTGGCTTGCATTGGGTCGGGTGGCAATGGATTCAGCGAGGTTTGCAACAACGTAGTCACCGCCATCAGGAAGGGCAAAATGAAATACGGGTCGGGCTTGGACAAGTCGTGAATCCACAAAATCCAAGGCGCATTGCGCATTTCCACGCTAGAGAGCAGCACCCAGTACAAGGCAATGAACACCGGAATTTGGATGAAGATAGGCAAGCAACCGCCCATTGGGTTCACCTTTTCTTCGCGGTACATGCGCATCATTTCTTCTTGCATCTGCTGCGGCTTGTCTTTCAGGCGCTCACGCATTTCCATGATGCGGGGGTTGATGATTTTCATCTTCGCCATGCTTGCCATCGACTTGGCGTTTAACCAATAGAACGCAATTTTGAGCAGCAGTACCAGCGCCACGATCGACCATCCCCAGTTTTGGATCATGCCGTAGAGCTTATCCAACAACCAGTACAGGGGTTTGGCGATAACCGTGAACATGCCGTAGTCTTTCAGCAGTTCCAACCCGGGGGCGAGGGCTTCGAGTTGCTTTTCTTCCTGCGGGCCAACGAATAATTTGGCGGTCAACGCGCGACTGGAATTGGGCAAAATGCCTTCCAGCGGAACGACAGCCGTCGCACGGTAGCAGCAATTGGGAACGGACGAACCAATATCAATGCCGTCTAACGAAATTGTGCGTTGCAAGCCTTCCGGCAAAATCCATGCGCTGGCGAAGTAATGCTGTGCGATAGCGATGTACCCATCGGTCGATTGCTTTTCGTATTCGGCTTTTTTCTTCTTCACATCCTCAAACTCTGCCTTTTGGTAGTGCTTGGCGGAGGTGTAAACCACAGGCCCCGTAAAGGTTTGGTAGAAATACGAAGTGCCAGCGGGTGGCGTGCCATCGCGTACCAGTTGCAGGTAAAGCTGTGCTGAAATCGGTGCGCCCGATACGTTCACTACTTCGTGCTTTACGTCCATATCGTAAGCACCTCGGCGCAGAGTGTAGGTCTTGATGAGCTTCAGCCCACCGACTTCGGCGGAGGTGAATTGCACGCTTAATTCGTTCTGCCCCTCTTTCAAGGCACGGTCACCGGAAATGGTCATCGGTGTTTTGTGCGTGGGGAAGGCAACCGTTGCACCGCCACCAATCAATCCGGTTTGCGCGACGTAGAAGCGATCTTTGCTGTCATCCAACAACACAAAGTTACTTTTCTTGTTTTCTAAATCCGTGTGTTTGAGAAACTCAGACCGCACGAGAGAGCCGCCTTCGGATTCAAACGTCAGCTTGAGGACATCGGTCAGAACTTCAAAATGTTGTTTGGCGACCACCGGTGCGGCGGGTGCAGCAGCGGGGGTTGGCGTGGTAGCGGTAGCCGGTGCGTTGGTGGCAACCGGAACACTCGCACCCGAGGCAGCTGCTTGAGCCGCTTGTTGTGCCGATGGTGGGGGGAAGAAAGTGGCTTTTCTACCGTTGTATAACTGCCATTGGTCCCAAAGCAGCACCATGGAGAAACCAAAGATCATCCACAAAATGATGCGACGAGTAGTATCGTTCATACAGAATTCTTTTCAGACGAAGGAGGAGGGTCAGCCCATAAGCGACTAAATAATCGGGGGGGCTGCGCGGGAACCGGATCAACACCACCCGCGCACCAAGGATGACAGCGCCCAATGCGACACGCCGTTAAATAAGTGCCAGCCAACGCACCATGCTGTTGTAACGCTTGGAGGGAATAAGCCGAGCAGGTGGGTTCAAAGCGGCACGACGAACCCAGCCACGGACTTAAAAATAGCCGATAGGATTTCACCACACCGATGAGGAATGATTGCATCATAGTTGCACCCTCTATCACGCTTTGGAAAAAAGCTGCTGCAATTCGGCGCGAATCGCCGCTTTAAGCTGCTCTGAACTGGCGCTCATAAACTGCGTCCGGTCAAACGATGCCCGCAGACGCACGACATGAACGCATCGGGGGAGGCGATCTTCTACACTGGCTGCTACCGCGTAAACCTGACGGCGAATCGCATTGCGCGTCACCGCACGTTTGGCCCATCGTTTGGGTAACAACGCGCCCAGCCAAAGGTCAGAATCGGCTGAGGTGCAACAGTGCAGGGAAAAGTGAACGGTTCGCGCCAGCGGACGCTGCGATAGCGCGGCTTCAAATTGAGGCCGCGTCTTCAAACGCTGCACGCCAGATACGCCGAGGCGAATTAAACGGCCAAACGCTTGCGACCTTTAGCGCGGCGTGCGTTGATAACAGCGCGACCACCGCGTGTTTTCATGCGAACCAGAAAACCGTGGGTGCGAGCGCGGCGTGTTTTGGAGGGTTGGTAAGTACGTTTCATGTTTTGATTCCTAATCCTAAGTCTTTAAGCCAATAAGTCAACTTCCCTGCATGAAACAAGGAAACTGCGCATTATCCCGCAAATTTTTGATAAACGCTGAACGAAATACAAGAATCGTTGCGCAGGGCTGTGGATAAGCTTTTAATAAACTACAATTTGCGGCCCGTTAAGCCATCAATTATCCACAGAAATACACCCTAACGATGTCAGATGGACGCATGTCAAACAGTGGCTTTTCCCTTGAGAACGATGCCGGACAGAGCTTGTGGCAAAGCTGCATTGATCAACTTGCCCAAGAATTGCCTGAGCAGCAATTCAACACTTGGATAAAACCGCTCAATACCCGCGTGGCCAGTGATTTTTCTAAGATCACCATCTTCGTTGGCAACCGTTTCAAGCTGGATTGGGTACGCGCCCAGTATGGCGGTCGCATTGCGTCCTTGCTCGAAAAAATTTACGGGCAATCTATCGCGGTGGAACTGGCTATCACCCCGCGTGAGGCGATGGTACGCCCCGCAGCCCCTCCGCCAGCCCCTGCTATGCCCACGGCCAGTGCAGAATATCGCACCGAGCATCGTGCCGATACGCGCTTGGTTGATAACACGGCTGCCGCCATCTCCATCCCCTTTGAGCCACCGCGTGAAACCACCACGCCCATTAGTCTGCCACGCAATCGGCTGAATTCCATCCTGACGTTTGATACGCTGGTGGAAGGTTCTGCCAACCGCATGGCACGGGCGGCGGCAATGCACATTGCGTCGATGCCCGGTGTGTTGTACAACCCGCTGTTTATTTACGGCGGTGTGGGTTTGGGGAAAACGCATTTGATGCACGCGGTGGGCAACCAGTTGCTGGTGAATCGACCCGCTGCCAAGGTACTCTATATCCACGCCGAGCAATTTGTGTCGGATGTGGTGAAGGCCTATCAGCGCAAGACGTTTGATGAGTTCAAAGAGTATTACCACTCGTTGGACTTGTTGCTGATCGACGATGTGCAATTCTTCGCTAATAAGGATAGAACGCAGGAAGAATTTTTCAACGCTTTTGAAGCGTTATTGGCCAAAAAATCCCACATCGTGATGACCAGCGACACCTATCCCAAAGGGCTGGCGGATATTCATGAACGGCTGGTGTCACGCTTTGATTCCGGCCTTACCGTGACCATTGAGCCGCCCGAATTGGAAATGCGGGTCGCCATCCTCATGAACAAAGCCCACGCCGAAGGCAGTGCCATGCCGGAGGAAGTGGCGTTTTTTGTCGCCAAAAATGTACGCTCCAACGTGCGGGAGCTGGAAGGGGCGTTGCGAAAAATACTGGCGTATTCGCGTTTCAACCAAAAAGAGATTTCGATCCAGTTGGTGAAGGACGCGCTGCGTGATTTACTGGCGATCCAAAACCGACAAATTTCGATGGAAAACATCCAAAAAACGGTGGCAGATTACTACAAAATCAAGGTCTCGGACATGTATTCCAAGAAGCGCCCCGCTAGTATTGCGCGTCCGCGCCAAATCGCCATGTATCTCGCTAAGGAGCTGACCCAAAAAAGCCTCCCCGAGATCGGCGAATTGTTTGGGGGGCGCGACCATACCACCGTGTTGCACGCCGTGCGCAAAATTGGTGCGGAACGCCAACAATCGACCGAATTGAATCAACAACTACACGTACTTGAGCAAACGCTCAAGGGCTAATTTTTCATCCATTTTTACGCATTTTCATAAGAGGTAAGTCCAGATGATCGTATTGAAATCAACACAAAAAGAGTTTTTGACCGTCCTGCAATCCGTTGCAGGTATCGTCGAACGTCGCCACACCTTGCCTATTTTGGCAAACGTGCTGCTGCGCAAAACAGGTACAGCGTTGCAATTCACGACCAGCGATTTGGAAATTCAAATTCGCACCACCGCCCAATTGGATGGTGATACCGAAGATTTCAGCACCACCGTGGGCGCACGCAAGTTGATTGACATTTTGCGCACCATCCCTGCCGACCAAACCGTATCGCTGGAATCCAGCCAAAACAAGGTCATCCTCAAAGGTGGCAAGAGTAAATTTACCTTGCAAACACTGGCGGCCGAAGATTTTCCCTTGGTGCAAGAATCGGCGAACTTCGGCCCCGCCTTTAGCGTGCCGCAAAAAGCGTTGAAAGATTTGCTCAATCAGGTGGCGTTTGCGATGGCCGTGCACGATATTCGCTACTACCTGAACGGTATTTTGTTTGTCGCTGAAGGTTCGCAACTGAGTATCGTCGCTACCGACGGACACCGTTTGGCCTTCGTTTCCGCCACGCTGGATATGGAAGTTCCCAAGCAAGAAGTGATTTTGCCGCGCAAAACGGTCATCGAATTGCAACGCCTGCTCTCCGATGCCGATGGCGCGATTGAAATGCAGTTTGCCAGCAATCAAGCCAAGTTCTTGTTTAGCGGCATGGAGTTTGTCACGAAGCTGGTCGAAGGCAAGTTCCCCGATTACAACCGTGTGATTCCCCGCAACCACAAGAACCATATCACGATGGGACGCGCGGCCTTCCTCGCCAGCTTGCAACGTACCGCGATTTTGACCAGCGATAAATTCAAAGGTGTGCGCCTCAACATCGACCCGGGTGTGTTGCAAATTTTGTCCAACAACGCCGAGCAAGAAGAAGCCGTGGACGAAATCGACATCGACTACACCGGTGATTGCATTGAAATCGGCTTTAATGTGACCTACTTGATTGATGTGTTATCCAATATGGATCAGGACATGGTGACGTTGGAACTATCCGATGGCAATAGCTCGGCGCTGTTTACCATCCCAGACAACCCCACATTCAAGTATGTCGTAATGCCTATGCGCATCTAGTTACCCTCACCCCTGCCCTCTCCTTGTGGGAGAGGATTGGGGTGCAAGGTGCTTTCATTTGAGTTTGATTGCGTTTGAGTGAGTTTGATTGAGTTTGTTGAAAGTGAACGATGACCGAAGAAAATAAAAACAATGCCAATGCTGTACCCAATGCTGTGCATACCGGAGAAGGGGGTGCGGACAGTTCCAACTTTCAACCCACCATCGACACCAATCAGGCGGGCGCAACCGAGGCGTATGGCGAAGGTTCGATCCAGATTCTGGAAGGGCTAGAGGCGGTTCGCAAACGCCCCGGGATGTACATCGGCGATACGTCCGACGGCACGGGCTTGCACCATTTGGTGTTTGAGGTGGTCGATAACTCCATCGACGAAGCGCTTGCCGGACATTGCGATGACATCGTGGTCACCATCCATGCCGATAATTCCATCAGCGTGACCGATAACGGGCGCGGGATTCCGACGGGCATCAAGATGGACGATAAGCACGAACCCAAGCGTTCTGCGGCTGAAATCGCGCTCACCGAACTGCACGCGGGCGGTAAATTCAACCAGAATAGCTACAAAGTGTCGGGCGGTTTGCACGGCGTGGGCGTAAGCTGTGTGAATGCGCTTTCCAAAATGCTGCGCCTCACCGTGCGGCGCGATGGCAAAGTCCACGTATTGGAATTTTCCAA
>CALMCD010000314.1 GCA_937863075.1 uncultured Rhodoferax sp.
CCGTTAATCGACAGGTGAATACCGCGTTGTTCGCGTTCATCGGTGCTGCCGGCGCGGTAACGGCGTACCAGTTCAATTTGCAGATGGTGCAGCGGGTCAATGTACGGGAAGCGGTGGCGGATGGAGCGTTGTAGTGCGGCGTTGTTCGCCAAACGGTTTTTCTTGCCCGTCACCAGTGTGAGCGCCTGCGCAGTGCGTTGCCACTCGGCTTCAATGGCGGTAAAGATTTTTTGGCGCAGTGCCACATCTTCCACCAAATCGGCGTAACGCGAAGCCAAGGCCAAATCGCTTTTTGCCAACACCATATCCATATTTGATAACAGCGTTTTGAAGAAAGGCCACTGCCGCGCCATGCGTTGCAAGAGGGCGATACGGTCTTTTTGCTCGTCGGCATCCGTGCCAATAAACTGGTAAACCGCGCTGCCAAAACCGTACCAGCCGGGTAACGTCAAACGGCATTGCCCCCAGCTAAAACCCCACGGAATGGCGCGTAAATCTTCAATTCGCTGCGTGGCTTTGCGCGATGCCGGACGAGAACCGATATTTAATCCGGCAATCTCCCGAATCGGGGTGGCAGAGAAAAAGTATTCGGTAAACCCTTCGGTTTCATAAACCAGTGCGCGATACGCCGCCATACTTAATTCCGATAATTGGGCAGCGGTTTCTAAAAAGGTTTTATTCGCGGGTTTGGTGGGTTGCAATAACGTGGCTTCTAACGTCGCGGCAACAAGGGTTTCTAAATTACGCCGCCCAATTTCAGGATTCGCGTATTTAGAACCGATCACTTCGCCCTGCTCGGTCAGCCGAATTTGCCCACGCACCGTTCCGGGGGGTTGCGCCAAAATCGCCTCATAGCTGGGGCCGCCCCCGCGCCCCACCGTGCCGCCACGCCCGTGGAACATACGCAGCCGAACGGCTGGATTCAGGTGGTCAAATACTTCCACCAGTGCGATTTCAGCGCGGTATAACTCCCAGTTGCTGGTGAAAATGCCGCCATCTTTATTGCTATCGGAATAACCGAGCATGATGTCTTGCTCACCGCCGCTGACCTGAACCAGTGCGGGAATGCCTTCCAACGCATAAAACTCGCGCATGATGGGGGCGGCGTTGCGCAAATCTTCAATCGTTTCAAACAAGGGAACGACGATCAAATCGCAGCGCACGGCGGGTTTTTCATAGCGCACCATGCCCACTTCTTTTTGCAGCAGCAGCACTTCGAGCAAATCGCTCACGCTTTCGGTATGGCTGATGATGTAATGCCGAATCGCGTTCGCACCAAGGCGTTCGCGCAGGGTTTTTGCCATCGTGAAAATCGCCAATTCACTTTGCACATGGGCTGAGTATTCCATCTCAGGAACCCGCAGCGCCCGTGCATCTTTCAAGAGTTGCAGGAGCAGCGTGCGTTTGGCCATTTCATCCAAGCCGGAATAATTCATCTCCAGCCCCAGCGTAGCGAGCAATTCGGCAATCACCGCCTCGTGCTGATCCGAACTTTGGCGCAAATCCACCGTCGCCAAATGAAAGCCGAATACATCGACCGTTCGGATTAACGGGCGCAAGCGGTGTGCCACCAACGCGCTGCCGTGGTTGGCGCAGAGCGATTCAGCGATGGTGCGCAAATCTGCGGCAAAGGCCTCGGCATGGGGATACGGGTTTTGCGGGGCGATGGCATGGCGGGTGGCTTCGGTTCCCGTCAATTCATTGAGCGTGGCGGCAAGGCGGGCATATATTCCCGTCAAAGCACGGCGATAGGGTTCGTCACGGCGGTGCAGATTGTGGTCGGGTGAGCGATCCGCCAACGCCTGCATGGGTTCGGAACAGCGCACCAGCATATCGGACATCGACAATTCCGACCCCAAATAATGCACTTCGGTCAAATAATGCCGCAGCACCACTTCGGCTTGGCGGCGTAGCGCGTATTCCAGCGTCGATGCAACCACGTTCGGATTGCCATCGCGGTCACCGCCAATCCACTGCCCCATGCGCAGAAAGCTATGAACGGGTTGCCCCTCCAAACTCTGTTCAAGGCTGGCGTAAATTTTGGGGATTTCCCGTAAAAAGGTGGATTCGTAATACTCCAGCGCGTTCTCAATTTCATCGGCAACCGTCAGTTTGCTAAAGCGCAGCAAGCGGGTTTGCCAGAGCTGCATGATGCGGGCGCGTAGCTGGTCTTCGTTCGCCGCCAGTTCGCGCAGGGTGACGGCATCTTTTTTGGTATCGAACAACGCACCCCGCAGACGAATGGCATCGCGCTCCACCAACAATTTGGCAATATCGCGCTCGGCATCCAAAATACTTTTACGCTGCACCTCGGTGGGATGGGCGGTTAGAACGGGGGAAACATAGCTTTTTGCCAATGTCTCAGCTATCAATTTGGGAGCTATACCTGCCCAGCGCAAACGGGACATCGCCACTTCAAGGCTTCCTTCTTGCGTATCGCCCGCGCGTTCGTGGAAGGTGCGGCGGCGGATGTGGTGGCGGTCTTCGGCGAGATTCGCCAAGTGGCTGAAATAGGTGAATGCGCGAATCACGCTCACGGTTTGGGCGCTGCTCAAACTGGCGAGGAGCGTTTTCAATTCGCGGTCGGCATCGTGGTCGGCATCACGGCGAAAAGCGACTGAGAGCGTGCGGATTTTTTCCACCAGCAAGAAAGCCTCATCCCCTTCCTGTGTCCGAATTTCATCGCCCAGCAAGCGCCCCAGCAGGCGAATATCTTCGACCAACGGACGCTCGTTTTCTTTTTCACGTTTACTAATTTTTACAGTCGATTCGGTGGACATAGGGGTAATTGTGTAGGGTTAGAACAAGAGCTTTGTCACAGAAGCCATGCTAGCATCCACTAGCAATTCATGCGCCATCATCTCTGCTTAATTCAAGGAGTTTTTGTCTATGTCCCATTCCATCAAAGATACGGGTTACGAGTTCATGTCCGCCAACCCGGAGGCTGACCATTACGAACCGTCTCGCAAGATTCGCAAAAACAAATTTCCCAACAAGGTCGATTTACGCGGCTCCATGACCCCCGTGGAAGACCAAGGGACAGTCCCCTCTTGCACGGCGAATGCGATTGCAGGGGCGTATGAATACCTGATTAAGAAACATTTGGATGGAGCCGAAGTCGATGTCAGCCGTATGTTCGTTTACTACAACGCACGGTGGCGTGCAGGCAACCAAAACAAGAAAATCGGTAGCCGTATCCAATACGGTGTCGAAAGCCTGACCACCTTGGGTGCGTGCCGTGAGCAAGTCTGGCCGTACAACAAAGAAGCGGTTCTCACCAAACCCGCCGAGTCCGCCTACAAAGAAGCATCGCGCTTCAAAGCCCTCGACATCAAAAAAGTCCCGACCAAATTGGATGTGTGGAAACAATGTCTGGCAGAAGGCTACCCGATTGTGTTTGGGTGCGCTTTGTTCGATTCGTTCGATAGCTGCAAAGAACACGGTGGTGTCGTACCCATGCCCGATCCATCGGAAGTAGGGCGTACTGACCACGGTTTACACGCCATGCTGTGCGTGGGTTATTCGGATGTCGATCAGCTTTTCATTGTGCGCAATTCGTGGGGCGATAAATGGGGCGATAAAGGCTATTGCTATATGCCCTATAACTATTTAATGAGTGAAAAACTCAATCTGGGCGATTCGTGGATGGTGCGTTCGACCGAAGCTCTACCCAATCCGCGCGAAGGCTGGGAGAATGACAAAAAATCCATCTTGGATAACAAGCCCCAATTCGATTTCAATCCCTTCCCTTGGAATGCCTACGATTCCAACAAAACCAATTTGTTAGGTTCTCAATCCAATTATTCCTACTCCGACGATAAACCCGATGATTTCATCGCGTTTGAAGAGGAATTTGAACCCATCTACATCGAAGACAGCGAATACTACATCGTCTACGACCCCGAAGAGGATGAAGACGAAGCAATCTATTACTACGCTGATGACGAAGAAGAGGACGAAGAAGAAGAGGAAGAAGAGGAAGAAGAGGAAGAAGAGGAAGAAGAGGAAGAAGAGG
>CALMCD010000315.1 GCA_937863075.1 uncultured Rhodoferax sp.
AGCATATCTTCGGCGGTTCTGCCGAATCCGGCGTAGAGTTGCAAGCCCGATAGCGTGCTGAGGTCGCCTAAACCCAAATACCACGTTTGGGCTGCAAAGCCGCCATTGGGTTGGTCGGTGTAGAGTTCCGCGCCGTTAGCGGTTTGGTAGACGGGAACTTCGCCGCCGCTGTAGGGAACGACTTTCATTTGAAAGTTTTGCAGGCTCAAAAAATACCACTGGTTCGCGTACCACGCCGCCACGTAGAGCAGGTATGTGCCGCTGCGTTCGGTGGCGGCGGGCGCAAAAACCACGGTGGGATTGACGGCACTGGCACTGCTGACGGGGGTTTGTACCACCACCGTACCGTGGGGCGATGCGGCTTGTGCGCCCACACCGCCCACCAGCAGGGCAAGGGCGATGCAAAAATGCGAGAGGCGTTGAAGGTATTTCATTAGCGTACTAATCCGCGTTTGAGTTCTTTCAATAACAGAACCACTTGTTTCGAGGCGTAGGAATACTGACCGTCAATCAGCTTCATGGCTTCATCTTTGCGCTGTTGCTGCGTCAAGATCACGACATTGGATGCCTGCGCATGAAAATACTGATGCCGCGCCACCAACACGCTGAAGGCAGGATACTGCCCAAGGCGTTTACCACCCGCACCATAAAGCCATTTGCCCAAGTCGCAGCGATCGTCCATGCACACGACTTCGGGTTGCAGCACTTCGTCCGATTGCGCATTCACATAATCGAGCAAACGTTGTTTCCAGCGTTCATGGGCGGCGATGGCGGTGTCGATGTCGAGTTCAGAAAGAATTTGGGATGCAGTTTTGGCATCCAGACCGATTTCGCTGTCGCTGCTGGGGTGCGTGTCGGCAAAAACGGTTTCCTCTGGGTCTCCAATTTTCTTTTTAGAACCGAATACGCGATTAAAAAATCCCATGGTGGAGTCTCCTGAAATATGGTTATGAAATCAATAATACCCGATTAGGATTAAGGATATTCAAAGGGTCTAACGCCCGTTTCAAAGCGTGCATCATGTCCAGCGCGGCGGGAGATTTGTAGTGGGCTAATTCTTCGCGCTTGACGCTGCCAATGCCATGCTCGGCACTCATCGAACCGCGAAAACGCGCCACCTGCGCATACACCAGCGCGTGAATGGCGGATTCATTTTCCATTGCCGTTTGCACGTTGTAATGTAAATTACCATCGCCCAAATGCCCGTAATTCACGAGCTGCATACCGGGAAATGCCTGCGCCAATAATGCATCGGTTTCCGCCACAAATGCCGGAATTTGCGAAATAGGAATCGAAATATCGTGTTTCACATTCGCGCCTTCTTGGGCTTGGGCGAGGGGAATGCTTTCGCGGATTTTCCACAGTTCCCGCGCTTGGGCGATGCTCTCAGCAGCGACGGCATCGCTCACGCAACCTGATTCCAGCGCGGCTTCGAGCAACGCTTCTAGCCGTTCACGGGCGTGGTCGGGCGATTCTTGGTCGGAATTTTCCAGCACCACGCAATAGGGAGAAATAAATGGAATACGCACCTGCGGAAAATGTTTTTCCACCAGTTGGATTGCATGTGCATTCATGACTTCAAATCCAGTTAAACCCGCGCCTAAATAACGGTGCGCCAAACCCAATAATTGCACGGCGGCATCTAAATTCGGCACAGCGGCAAACGCGGTGAGCTGGACGGCGGGTTGCGGAAAGATTTTCATAACCGCCGCCGTAATAATACCCAGCGTGCCTTCCGAACCAATCATTAAATGGCGTAAATCGTAACCGGTATTATCTTTGCGCAACCCCGTGAGGCCGTCCCAAATCGCACCCTGTGCCGTTACCACTTCCAAGCCCAAACACAATTCGCGCGTATTGCCAAAGCGCACCACCTGCGTGCCGCCCGCGTTTGTACCGAGGTTGCCGCCAATCGTGCAACTGCCTTGCGATGCCATGCGCAGCGGGAATAGAAAGCCATTTTGCTCGCATAACGATAGCACATTGTGCAAGATACATCCGGCTTCCAGCGTGATCGTGAGATTATCGGCATCCAGTTTGCGGATGCGGTTCATGCGCTGCAAACTCAGCACAATCTGCGTCCCCGAAGCATCGGGCGTAGAACCCGCCACCATGCCCGTGTTACCACCCTGCGGCACAATGCTGATGCGGGCTGCGGCACAAATTTTGACAATTTCCGC
>CALMCD010000316.1 GCA_937863075.1 uncultured Rhodoferax sp.
CGCGGGTTTAACCCTCTGTCATGGAAAGTGCCGATTCGATGTGCTTTTCAAAGACAGAGGTCATGCGCTGTAATAATGCACTTTCCGCTTCGGTTGGCTTTTGGGTTTTGTGTATTTGAACCAACACTTTTTGCCAAACAGGGAGCAGCTTTTTTGCCATAGCCCGAAAACCTTTGAGCGTTTCCGGTAACCGAAATCCGCAATCTGCACACAATGCTTCCCACGAATGCCGACCTACCGCATCGAACGTGTCTTCATCGCCGATATAAAGCGCCAAACCCGTATCGCCATACACCCGCACGCATAGCAAATCGTAAAACGGTGCTAACCGATAGCCCGTGTCATCTACCAAAACCGAGATATTTTTGGCGTGTGCATCGGCATTGCCAATCAAATAATTGAACATCGCCCATTGCTGAACCTGTAGCAAATCGACACCACGCACGGGCAATTGGCGCAAAGCAGCGACCAGCTTGGGAATGCTGACCAATTCGCCTTGCCGCTGGTATTTCCAGCCCGCGCCATGCCCTAGTAACTGGCAACCATCAAACTGGTGCAAACCGACGATATTACCTGCAATATCCACTCGGTCATAACGCTGCACCACGTAAACGGCTTCTGGAACGCGCAGCAGCCACACGTCCGGCACAGGCAATTTCAGCACCCGTGCCAGTTTCATGCAGGCATATTCGTTTATCGCGCTGGGCTGATAACGGGTTTGGCGTGTATCGGGTTTGAGGATGTGCGTGCTGGGAGATAAGCCCACGCTTTCCGTTAAAGTGCCGCGTTTGGCATCAAAACGCAGCCCTACTTTTTCCTGCGCTCCCGCGAGCGACATCGTGGCTTTGTCGTTTGATACCAGCAACGGTTGCTGATTGCGCAGGCGTTCACTGAGGGTTTCAAACGGTAGCGGACGGTATTGCTGCGTCCACTGCGGTGCGGCATCTTCCGGCAATAAGGACAGCACACCGGGTAAATCTTGCCCCAGCACACCGAGTAACTCCAGCGTATTCGGATTACGCAGTGCCCTATTTTGCGCGATGGCGGTTAAAACATCTTCCAACACCGTGCCTTCGGGCAGAAGATTTTCAAAAAAATTGCGAACGACCGAACCCCTAAATCGCCCCAACTGCAACGGAAACTGCGGAGCCAGTGCATACCCCCCCGGTTGTTCTAACCATTGTGTGTCGTACTCGAAAAAATAATCGACACCTTCATGTCCAAACCACCCCATTGGGCGAAGATTTGCCCATAAGCGTAGGTGAATCATGGTTTAAATTGCTGTATTAGGTCTTGCAGCTTAGTAGTTTGCTCATACTGTGAAGCCTTTAGGAGATCGCTGGCTAACTGTTCGTTCATTACCGCACCTTGCATTGATGCCAATCGTTGCGCCGCACTTTCTACCGTGCTCATTGCAGCCGACTTCAATAAGAGTTCTTGTTGCCATTTCTGGTCGTCAAGAATCTGTTGCATGGCACTTTTTGGTAACCGATGAAGCCCATCAAGGGAAATACGCAATCCCAAGCCTTGTGCCAACTGCAGCAGCATCCCAAATGAACAGCGTTCAGGGTTGGTCTCTGCATCGCGGATAAACGAGGTACTGACGTTGCACACCGCAGCAAGTTGCTCGCGCGATAACCCCTGCG
>CALMCD010000317.1 GCA_937863075.1 uncultured Rhodoferax sp.
TTCCCACGCCAGCGGGCATGATTGCGCTGGAAACTGCCAACCAACTGCACGAATCTGGCGACGTGATCAGCGCGGCCCCGAACTGGTGGAAGGCTATGGCTACGCGTTGAATACGGGGATTGCTGCTTATACTCTTAGACTCACTTTTAAGGAGAACTATAGAATGAAAGCACCCCAAATCACCCGTCTATTGACTGCCTTGGTTGCAGTAGGAAGTGCATCCGCTGCTTTGGCCGCAGAGCCAACCATCTCGTTGTTGGATTACAAACAAGCTACTTCGGCATACCAAGATGCCTACTTGAATGGTCAGTTTGACGCACAAAGCGGCAACCAAGATCAAACCAGTTACAACCTGAATTTGTCGGTGAATTACAAACAAGTTTTTACTTCGGCCGATAAAAATATCAAAGTGAGTTTCAGCGGTTCTGGTAGCGAATTGCGTGGGCCTAATGCCACCGACCCCGTGGTATCGAATTACCAAGCCACCGGTGCAGTAACCGCCGATATGTATTTTGAACCCAATAGCAATACCGCATTTTGGTATGGCAAAGGTCAACTGGGCTTGCTAAAAGGAACCGAGAAACCTTATACCACCGCCACACTGGGTGTAGGTTACGGTCGTGTCGTGAACGTGACACCGATGGCAAAAGCCATTCGCTTGGTAGAAGCGTTGATGGAACGCAATTTGTTGAAAGCAACGCCTTCTATTGCAGCGTATCAAGCGGCTGCCGAAGTGATTGCGCGTGAACCCGAGTATGTCAGCAAATACGGTTCGATCGATTACTACATGACTTGGGTGCAAGATATTGAAAAAGCATTCGGCATCACGATGGATGTGAAAAGTGCGATTAAATCGTATGACGTTTTATCGCGCGAAACCATTTCGTCACGTAAAAGCGGATGGTTGGTGCGTGCAGGGGTCGGCGCTGTATTGTCGAATTACGACGGTACGACTGGAAAACCTGCTTTAGAAGTGGGTGCAGAATACCATCAACCCATTGATAATAAAACCCAATTTTCTAACGAAGCACTGCTGACTAGCGTCATTGATAGCGGCAAGAATAGTTACCATTTGACCAATCTGGCAACCCTCACATACCAAGTGAGCGACCGTGTGGATTGGGAAAATTCATGGTTGTTGGATCAAGTGAATAACCAATCTGCACCTAATGTGACATCCAATACATTGGGTTCTACATTCCGTTATTACATTTCTAATTCTTTGAGCTTCACGGTCACGGCAAGCCTCTCTAAATTGGAAGATGGCATCAGCAACAACGGCAATGATGAAGTCAACAAACGCCTGCAAATGGGCTTGACTTATCGCTTGAAATAAGCGTCCCCCGCAACACCGCGCCGATTGTTTGAATCGCGTATTCCATCGCTTCGCTCCACGGCTGGGCGATGGTCATACGCAAACAGTGGCTGGTTTTGCGACCGCTGCCAAACAGCACCCCCGGGGTGAATGATACGCCCAGCGGCACGCATTGCCGCAGCACCGCCAGCGTATCCGTTCCCGCTGGGCAAATCACCCAGAGCCACCAACCGCCTTCGCTGTGAATACGGCAATCGACGGGAAAGTGTTGGCGCACGGCTTCCACCACCAGCGGCACATTGCTTGCCAAGCGTTCGCGCAGTTTGCGCAAAT
>CALMCD010000318.1 GCA_937863075.1 uncultured Rhodoferax sp.
TCCACGCCGTTGGCAACACATCCGATTCCTGCCGCGCAGGGGTGAGCGTCATGAGCTGGGTTTCCTCCCCGCGTGACACGGTGATTTGCTGCACCTGCTCCTCTTGCTGCTTACCGAATAAGCGCTGGCTGAATTGCAACCTTTGCACATCGGGGGCATTCAGTGGCACGGCAAAGCGCCCCAGCACCAAAACCTGATTCGAGCCGCCGTGTGGATTGTTATCCGGCGGCACGGTGTTGAGCATGATGCCTTCGAGCGGGTAAACACCCGCCTCGCTGCGCAGCGATACGCCTTGCTGCACCTGTGCGTGAAGGCGGGGCGCGTTGTGGCGCAATTCATCCAGCGTGAAAAGGCCATCGCCGTTATCGTCAATGCCATCAAACGCCGAAACCGGCAGCGATAGCACCATGTACGCGCCGCTATCGACAAGGTTCAACGTACCGCGCTGCGCCATCACCAAATGGGCGTGGCAGGGTATAGCCAACCCTAGCCACAGCAATAGCAATAGCAGCCACCCCATGCCCCGCCCGTAATTCATAGCTCACCTCTCATAGTTTGCCTTTAACGCAGCGTTGCAGGTAAGGGTAGCTATCGGTAGCGTAGTAGTGGTATGTGCCTTGTGGAAACTCGGGGGTTACGCCGGTGCGACCGTTGCATTCGTCCAAATCACCTGAACCTGCCACGTATTCATAATCTTGCGAGAATGTTCCCATTGGGTAGGTGGTGGTGGAGGGGCGATTGGTATCGGCAGTCTTTTTGACTTGATAGCTACCCTTCACCACTTTGATAGCCGAAGTTGCACTGGTCGCGGTGGTGTAACCGTAACGGGCATAAATCGGGAAACCATCGCTCGCCCAGCCGATTAAGGTCATGGCTTGGCCTTTATTCAACTTGGTCACATACGATTCGGGGATGCCGTGGTAATGGTACATACCACCGGGTTGGACGTGGGCGTTATTGGTATCCGTGCCGAATTTGAAAGAACTTTGTCCCAAGGCTTCGATATTCCATGCACCGGTACCGCGTGCGACATCGCAATTCGTTCCGGTGTTATCGCAAGTGCCAGCGGTGGCGGGGTCGATTTTTACGCCGTTCAGTGCATAACCCATTGCCAAAGCGGGGCCGGTGCGTCCCGTGATGCTGGTGGTGAGCGTAGGATTCAACGCCAGTGTTGCCGATACGCTTTGCGCGGAAATCGCATTCGGATTATTGGCGTTCGGGAATGTTCCCACCGTGTGGTCGGGCAAACCATTGGCGCTCAACATCCGGCTGGTGGTATTGCACGACCATGCGGCGGTAGAAGTAGCATTCACCGAGGTGGAGCTATTGAAAACACTGTTTTTGTAATCGCACAACACGCCAGCCGTACCCGTGGTGGAACCAGTAGTAGTGCCAGTAGTAGTGCCAGTAGTCGTACCCGTGGTTGATGTAGCCGTCCAGCACACGCTATCGCAGAAGGTTTTATTGCTTTCGTCTAACGAGAGGAAACGATACCACTGAGAATTAACCGCATACCATAAGCTACCCTGAAAAGTTGCCAGACCCGTTCCACCGGCTTGGGGGTAGGTGCGAACGTAGGCGGTATCGCCACCGATAGCCACCGTTTGGATGGTGCTAGACGGGGAAAAGTATTGGGGATACTTTTGTTCAATGCGCGACAGTAGCGTACTGGCTTGCTCTTGGCTCGGTGTGAGGCACGCTGCACCCGTGCTGCATGAAGTGGTTGCAGCATTGCCGTAAAAGGTCGCTAGCAGCGAGCCAGAGGCTACGGCAATCAGTGAAAGAAAGTGGGGGGGTTTGCGTAACATGCGTTTGTCTCCTTGAGCGAGGAATGAAGCTGAAACCGCATGGTAATCGCATATCAAGAAGAAGGTGTCGCCAGATTTTGGGCATCTTTCATGCGCCTTTTAGTTCGGTACATCAACTCATCGGCACGGCCGATAATTTCATCGGAAGAAGTGTATTCATCCGGCCCCGTCTGGGCAAAACCAATGCTGACCGTTAAATGGGCGATTTGCTCTTGCAGGAGTTGTAATAAACGCCCTTCCCACTGCTTGGCATCGGCGAGGGTGCAATTCTCCATAATGACGCAAAACTCATCCCCGCCGTAGCGGAAGCAGTGATCTTCCAACCGTGAAACAGCTTTCAATGCGTTGGCAACGATTTTCAGAATTTCATCGCCGTGCTGATGGCCTTTGGTATCGTTGATCACCTTGAAATCATTGATGTCCATGTAGGCAAACGTGACGGCTTCTTTGCGGCGTTGTGCGGCGCGGATAGAACGAACGAGCGTTTCATTCAAGTGCCGTACATTCAGCAACCCCGTGAGCGGGTCGGTTTTGGACAACACTTCAAGCTGCATGGTACGCTCCATCACCTTTTCTTCCAAGACGCGGGCATAGGTTTCGAGCTTTGATTTGGACACTTCAATTTCCGACACCATGCTACGGATGTAGGTATCGAAGACCAACGACACATCAAATATCAATAACTTTTGAAATGACGATGCGGTGGCGATTCGCTCGGCATCGCTGGGTAATTCTTGGTAAATCAGTTCCCGCAGCAGTTGCCTGAGCGTGTACACGGCAGCCAAATAAAGCTGGGGTTCGACCCCAATCCGCTTATGCACCAAGCCGATGCGCAGGCGATTATTGACATACTCCATGTCATAGTAGCCGCTGAATAAATCCAAAATGTACCGATGCTGGGCTGTTTTGAGCCGCGCCAGTGTGTCCGAATCGCCAATCAAGACGGCAATATCGGGGACTGAAGTTTGCATCTCGTAAAACCGCTCGACGAGTGCGCCAATTTTGTTTTCCAGATACGGTTTAGCGTTCTTGAGGATGGTTTCGTCTTCTTTGGTGAAAAAAAGCAGTTCTTTGCGGTTGGTGATAGCAAAGTCGGTAATCCGCATTTGCTCCAGTAGTGATTGATCCGTTTTTTTCATTGCGCCTTCTCCGAATTCTCTGAAAAAATCGATTCAATCGTAGCATGGCTTACTGTCATGCTTTGCTACCAAGGCAGCATACGGCGCAGGGTGTTATCTTGCAAGAAATAGTGGTGAAACAGTGCCGCCACCGCATGAACGCCAATCAAAACGTAGCCCAGCTCACCCACGGTTTCATGCACTTCTTCGATATTCTTTGCCAACGCTTTATTGGGTTCAATCAAGGCGGGTAGTTCTAAACCGAAGAAGGGGATGGGTTTGCCTTCTCCGCTCAAAATCATCCAGCCTGCAATCGGCATGGCAATCATCAAACCATAGAGTGCTAAATGCCCTAATTTGGCAGCAAGGTGAACCCATATGGATGGTTCGGGCTGAATCGGTGGCGAAGGAAAGAGCATCCGCAACCCAATCCGCACCCACACCAGCGCAAAGACCAGCAAACCCAGCATAAAGTGCGTTTGCTTCAAGCCATTGCGCATGGCAGTGCCTTTTTCGTACAGCTCACGCAGGGTGATGCTGCCGTAAACGGCAATCAACAAAATCACCATCAACCAATGCAGAAGGATGGTCAGAGAATGGTAGCGAGAAGAATTGGTAGGGGACATGACAGTATTTTTCATGCCGCCCAGTGTAGGAATAGCGGATTAGCGAACGCTTAAAAATCGGCTTTTCCCCAATTGCAACAATCCATCAAAAATCAGGTTATCAACCAGCTCAAACGGTGTGGACATACTGGGAGCCATCTTCCACCCCGCACCACCCGCCATCAAGCACAATGGATCGGCTTGGCAATGCGTGCGCAGATGTTGCACCATGCGTTCAATCGCTCCGGCAATGGCATACGTTCCACCGCTGGTGAGTGCATCGCTGGTATTGGTGGGAAAGAGGCAGACATTGCCGGTCGGAACATGCAGCCCCGCCGTCCCCGATTCCAACGCCCGCAGCATGATGCCGTGTCCGGGCAAAATCAAACCGCCCAGAAATTGACCGCTGGCATCAATCGCTTCCACGGTCACCGCCGTGCCGACCATCACCACCACCACCGGACGCGGTGCGCCCTGTGCCAACATGTGGTGGTATGCGCCGATCATGGCCACCCAGCGGTCAGACCCTAAACGCATGGGATGATCGTAGCCATTGCGCAATCCGGCTTCGGCCTCAGTAGCGCACACCCATTGCGGATGCACATCCCACAATTCCATTTGTTCTTGGGCGCGGTGTTTAATGGCATCTGCTGCGACGGCGCAGCCCAAAATATACTGGGGTGCTGGGAGTTTGCTCCATGCACTGTCCGCGAGCTTGTCGATGTTTTCTAAAAATTCAGCGCCTTGTGCCAATAGGCGTGCGTGGGGATGCGGAGCGTCATAACACGCCCACTTCAAGCGCGTATTGCCAATGTCGATAGCAAGAAAAGTCATATAAAAAAAGATAGTGATTGCGGACAATTCGATGGTTTTACTTTTTCGATTTTTTCACAACTCCAGAGGGAAGGAGCATCATGAATCTCCAAATTACCCACACCACCCATTACCGCTACACCCCCGTGGTGGAAACAGCGCAGCATATCGCCTACCTGCGCCCCATCAACCACGCCGGACAAACACTGAAAAGCCATACGTTCAAGGTAAATCCTGCACCGTCCTCTCTACGCCATGCTGCCGATGTGTATGGCAATACGCGCAGTTCTTTTGCCTTGCAAGTCCCGCACGAGGTGCTGGTGGTCGAGGCGCACAGCACCCTCGTCACCCACCCCAGCCCGCCCGTTGTCAGCCAGATGCGGTGGGAGAGCGTGCGCGATCGCTTTGGCTACCAAGCAGGGTGGGCATTCGATGCCGCCTCGGAATTTGTTTTCGCCTCCCCCTTCGTGCCGCGCCGCGCCGAGTTTGCCGAGTTTGCCCGTGCGGATTTTGGGGCGGGTGCTGTGTTTTTAGAGGCTGCTATCGCCCTCATGGATCGCATTCACCACGAGTTTACTTACGAAAGTTATAGCACCCAAATCAACACACCCGCCCTGCAAGCATTGGCGCAACGCAAAGGCGTGTGCCAAGATTTTGCGCATATTTTGATCGCCTGCCTGCGCACGCTGGGGTTGCCAGCGCGGTACGTGAGTGGCTATTTGCTCACCGAACCACCACCCGGTCAAGAAAAGTTGATTGGTAGCGATGCCTCACACGCATGGGTCAGCATTTATTTGCCGGATTTACCCGAAGGGCAACGCTGGGTCGATTTAGACCCCACCAACAACCGCTGGGGCTGGTTTTCCCCGGGGGATGATTACATCACCGTTGCCACCGGACGCGATTTTGGCGATGTTTCCCCTCTGCGCGGTGTGATTCATGGCGGAGCCAGCCATGTACTCACCGTAGGCGTTACGGTGATGCCGTCTTAACCAAATTCGTCCGCCCCTCGGCAATATCTGTTAATTCGGTGGGTTGCAGCAGGCGCAGTGCATTGCCGTCACGTTCCAGCACTTTGTGCAGAAATAGCACCTGAAACGAGCGTGTCACCGTTTCGCGGCTGGCGTTAATCATGATGGCCAGCTCTTGGTGCGTGGGCGATTGGTCGATTTCAATGCAGCCATTCACCACCTGTTGCGGCAGTTGTAACAACAATACACACAACCGCTGAAACGGATTGGGCAGGCTCAACAAGGTGCGCTGCCCCATCACCAGCCGCACCCGTTTCGCCAGCCGCAGCATCACCGCTTGCGCCAGACTGGGGGTGTGCAGGATCAATTCTTTGGCGGTGGCGGCATCCAAAAAAGCGACCGTGGATTTCGCTGCCGCCACCACAAACTCGGCGGGCGGCTTTTCATCAACGAGCGAGAGTTCACCGAAATAATCCCCCGGATCGACAAAATACAGCCCCACGCTGCGCCCGTCCACCGTGAAGTCCACGCCTTGCAAACGCCCATCCACCAAGAAACCCAATTCCTGCGCAGGCTTGTCTTTGGACATGACCATCGCCCGCCGTGCAAATGAATGCAGCGTCATACGCGCGGAAAGCGAGGCCTTCACCTCAGCGGGTAAAGGCTGCAAAAGCGGAAACTGCGAGAGAAGTTGAAGCGATACAGGCATTCGGTACAGTTTAACGATTTCACACACCGCCTTAACACACCTTTGAGATGGCGTTTATCTGGCACGCCCTATGCTTAGGGTTTACCATGATTTAACTACAAGGTGTAAAAAAATGCGACTATTGAAACAAATGAAACGGGCAATGCTTTGCACCCTGTGGATTGTTTTAGGCGGTTTTCATTTTGGTGCAATGGCACAAGGTAGTGCATCTGCACCCGTTGCAGCACTTGCCAAGAACAGCATCAACAGTGCCGACACCGCATGGATGATGTTCTGCACTGCTTTGGTGCTTATGATGACCTTACCCGGTATTGCTCTGTTTTACGGGGGCATGATTCGGCGCAAAAACGTGATCAACACCTTCGCCAGCGTGGTGGCTGTGGCGACGGTGGTGACTTTGGTTTGGTTTGCGGTGGGGTATTCCTTGGCTTTTACACCGGGCAATCGCTTTTTGGGTAGCACGGAACGCATGTGGTTCAGCAGTTTGGAATACGTCAAAGATACGGGATTTGTGGCGGTGAGTTACATCGCTCCCAATCTGCCGGAATCGGTGTTTTCGATGTTCCACCTGAGTTTTGCGATCATTACCGCCGCACTGATTGTGGGCGCTGTGGTAGAGCGGATGAAGTTTTCTGCACTGTTATGGTTTATCGGCTTGTGGTCGATCGTGGTGTATGCCCCGATCGCCCATTGGGTATGGGAACCCAGCGGATGGTTGGCGCAAATGGGGGTTTTGGATTTTGCCGGTGGTTCGGTCGTGCATATCAACGCGGGGGTGACGGGTTTGATGTGTGCGTATGCCTTGGGTTCACGCCAAGGGTATGGACGTGAGCCTTTTCAACCGTTTAACTTGGGTCTGACCATGGCGGGAACGGGTTTACTGTGGATCGGCTGGTTTGGTTTCAACGCGGGTTCAACTTTTGCAGCGGATGGACGTGCTGGGCTGGCTATGGCAGTGACCCAAATTGCCGCCGCCGGTGGTGCATTTGCTTGGATGATGTGTGAATGGGTGGTGCGTCGCCATCCTTCGCTGCTGGGGTTGTGTTCGGGAGCCATCTCAGGCTTGGTAGCGATTACACCCGCAGCGGGTTTTGTCAGCCCCCTATCAGCACTGGTGATTGGGCTGGTTGCGGGGGTGGTCTGTTACTGGGGTGCGACGGGTCTCAAACGCACGCTCCATGCCGATGACTCCTTGGACGTATTTGGGGTACACGGTATCGGCGGCATCGTGGGTTCGTTGCTCACGGGATTTTTGGCGAGCAAGAGCATCGGCGGTGTCCAAGGGCAACCCATGGTGCAGTTGGCAGGTGTGGTGTTTGTGGTGCTGTACAGCGGCGTGATGAGTGCCATTCTGTTGTGGGTGGTCAAACTCATGGTGGGTTTGCGGGTCGATGAAACCACCGAACAAAACGGTCTCGATATTTCGTTACACCGCGAGCAACTGGGTACGTAAAACGCGGTTCTTTGGGGGAAAATCATGTCAATCAGTGAAAAAATGGCCTTGGCTGCCCGTATGCACGTCATGCTATTGCGTAAAACGGGGCGTGTTACTGATACCGAATGGATGGCACGCAACCACGAATATGCCGAAGAAATCATCCGTTTTGCCTTCGACTATGCCGAACGAGAACATCACGATGATTTGGCAGAACTGGCGCAGAAAATGGCCAACGTGATGCAATCCTCGCGTGCGCAAGCCACTTACCGCCCTTCTTATGCCCATTCTGATTTGCAATCGGGTCTGCGCCACGAGGCAGCGAACCCCATGCGCTACATTGGAGGTATTCGCTAAATACACCACGACATGTGATCCCACGCACAGCAAAAAACCACTGCGAGTGCCACAATCCTCCTCATCATGGCGGGAGTGGAAAAATGGCATACCAAATGGCATATCAAAAGTGGATGAAGGGTGTAGTGGGCGCGGCAGTCGCGTGGGGTGGCCTGTTGAATGCAGTGGCATGGGCGCAAGAACCCCCCGTAGTCGGCGAGATGACTTTGGTCATCGGACAGGTTAAGCTGCTGGGCGCGGACGGTGTGGCGCGTTCGGTACAGCGCGGTGCTTCGGTGCGGGTGGGTGACCGCATTGAAACGCAAGCGGGTGGGCATTTGCATCTGCGTTTTGTGGATGGGGGACGCTTGAGCATTCGCCCAGCCAGTGTCTTGCAAATTGAAGATTACAGCCATTCCACCCAGCAGCCACAATTGGGTGCGATTAAATTCCGCTTGGATGAAGGTGTAGTCCGCTCCATTACGGGAACATGGGGGGAAGCAGCGCGGGATCGTTTCCGCCTGAATACACCCGTCGCCGCTATCGGGGTCAAGGGAACGGATTTTGTGGTGCGGGCGGAGGGGAGTCAAACCTTGGCATCGGTCTACACGGGCGCGATTACCTTGACTCCGATGGATAGCGGTTGTTTTGCCAGTGTAGGGCCTTGTATCAATGGGCGGGAAAAACTCCTATCCGAAGACATGAAAGGCCAGATGATTGAATTAAACCGCCAGCAGCCCACACCCCAAATTGTTCCACTGGTGGACTTGTTGGCACGGAGCAGCGTGCGTTCCACGCCCCCCCCGAATACCACCACGGTTGCCGTTGCCCCTTCCACCACCGTGGTATCCGATAGCCGTGCTGCCACGGTGGTCACGGCTTCCATTCAATCGCTGGCGGCTGCACCCGAAAGCCCAATTGAACCACCAGCCCCGCCCCCCGTGCCGGAACCGGTGGTCGTAGCACCCACGCCGGTAGTGGTTGCGCCACCCGTTGAAATACCACAACCCACGGTGACCGAAACGCCTGTTATAGCACTCCCCGTCGCTCCGGTGACTCCACCGCAAGTGCGACAACTCAGCTGGGGACGGATGCCGTGGATCGAAAAAATGGATGCCGATACCTTCACCAAAAACTGGAACGATGCCATGGCCAGCGGTGACGAGCGTGTCTTGGGGGTTGGGATTGGAACGTATAACCTCTTTCGCGCACCGTCTGCTGCGGGTACGGTACTGGCAAGCAGCGATGTGCGAGCCGATTTTCGTTTAGCCCATTCCACGGTGCAGGTGATACGGGAGGTTGGACGGATTATTGAACCCGTCAACGTAACGGGCGGCACGTTGAGCGTGGATTTTGCCCGCTCGACCTTCGCCACCCAGTTGAGTTTGCACAATGCGGCGATTGGGGCGGAAAGCATCACCGCTTCGGGTAATGTGCAATCCAATGGTGTACTCCAACCCCTCAATTCCAACGCCACCGTGACGGGTGCGCTCACACTGGATGGCAAAGAAGCCGGATATACCTTTAGCAAATCTATTTACACTGGATTGCTGTACGGTGCAACGCTTTGGGGACGTTAATGGCGTGGCTGTATGGTGGGGAGCGGCGGCTGGGCGTGGTCGGGTGGAGCGTGTTGCTGTCCGTTCTGATCGCTGCATTGTTGAACACGTTGGCGGCATCTTGGTTCACGGCGTTGGAAGAGCGTGTGGGGGATTGGATATGGCATTCCAGCGCCCGCCAATCGGAGGAGCGGCGCGTCATTATTGTGGATATTGATGAGCGCAGTTTGGCAGAAGTCGGGGCGTGGCCTTGGTCGCGTGCCACCCAAGCCAAGCTGATACAAGCCTTGGCAGGCGCGGGCGTGCGGGAACAGATTTTCGATGTGGTGTTTGCCGACCCACAGCCCGATGATGCAATTCTCGCGCAGGCGATTCAAAAGCACCGTCCCGTCTTGTCGCAGATTTTTGCATTGGATAAAAACGCACCCACCAGCGGCAAGCCCGCTGCACCGTTGGATTGGACAAGCTGCCCCTCCCCATTCGAGCAAGCGCAAGGCTACATCGCCAATGCGGGCAGTGTGCTGGCATCTCCTTCTCCGGCGAACCCTTTGGTCGTGGGACACATCACCCCGCGCGTGGCATCGGACGGCGTGTTGCGCCATGTTCCAGCTATTGTGTGCTGGGAAAATCGCGCCTATCCCGCTTTGGCATTGGCAACTTTGATGCAAGCCACGGGGGAGAAAAACCTCAGCATTGAACGCGGCGGTTGGTGGGAAGCTCCGTGGATGCTCACGGGTTCGCAGCAAATGGTCGGCAAAATTCCGCTGGACGAACGGGGTGATTTGCGCATTCCGTGGCGTTTGCATCCGCATAGTTTTATCAGCCTCTCGGCGGCGGACGTGTTGAATGGACGGATGCACCAAAGCCTTCCCGCCGATATTCTTTCCGGTGCGTGGGTGCTGGTGGGAAGCAGCGCGTTTGGTTTAAAAGACAGCATTGCCACGCCGTTTTCGGGGGTTGAAGCAGGGGTGTTGGCGCACGCCGAGCTGATGGCGGCCCTAGTCGATAACAACACCCCTTACACGCCCCGCATCGCACCGTATTTGGAAGTGCTGGCAGCATTGTGTGGTGCAGCAGTTTTGGTGCTGCTGTTGAAGTGGCGGCGGCTGCGTTTTCCAGCGCCTTTGTTGCCCTTGGCGGCACTGGGCTGGAGCGGCTTGTTGGTGCTGCTTCATGCCCTGCTGTTGGTTTCCACGGGGGTGTGGATCGCGTGGGTGAATGCGGTGCTTTTCACGGTGCTACTGGGCGCGTCGATGGGGATTTTGGCGCACATCACCAGCCGCTGGGATCGGGATCGGCTCTACAGCCATTTATCCAGCTATTTGCCGGCTCCGGTGGCGGCGGCGTTGGCACTGCAATCGCCTTCGGGGGCGATTAAAGCCCGTATCGAACAGGTGAGCGTGCTATTTGCCGATATTCGCAATTTTTCCGCCTACTGCGAAACCCGTCCCCCTGAAGAAACGGCGGCGGTGCTGCATAGCTTCTTCTCGGTGGCGACACGCATTGTGGAGGAGCAGGGTGGAATCATCGAATCCTTCCAAGGAGATGCGGTTTTTGCGGTGTGGAATAGTGGCAATGCGCCCAATCATTCCCTGCACGCGCTGCAAGCTGCCATCAATTTGCAAGTGGCGATGGACGATGTCCTACCCGATCCCGCACCTGCGGGGTTGGAACCGCTGAGTTTGGGCATCGGGGTGGAAACGGGGCCGGCGATGGCGGGATCGTTCGGCCCTGCGAATCGGCGCACGCACATGGTGATGGGGCGAACGGTTACCATTGCCAGTCGTCTGGTTGAAATGACAGCCGATTTAGCCCATCCGATTCTGGTGGGTGAGGGGCTGGCAGGTCATATCGGCGGGGCGGGTTTGGAATCTATGGGCACATTTTTGCTTGATGGAATGCGAACCCCACATCATATTTACGCCTATCCGCTTGTTCGTGCGCCCCATATTTATTAGAAAACATACCGCTGCCCTTGCCACTGCGACCGTGCTGAATGCGACTCTTCTAGCAGCATTCGATGCAGGTGCTGCTTGTGTTGTCCCTCCTTTTTCTACGCCAGTGGAAGCGCAGTTGCAGTACTTGCCGCAGTGCCAGCACGATCCGGTTTATCTGGCTCAAATTGGGCGGCTACTCAATGCACAGAAGCGTTATGGCGAAGCACTGGATCATTTGGAACGCGCTTTGATGTTCGATTCCGAATCGGCTGAAATTCAACTGGATTACGCCCTTGCATTGGCAGGAGAGGGGGATTGGCTTTCAGCCGTCGCGCTGTTGGATACGTTGCTGGCGCAAACGGCGCTCCCCGCTTCGATACGGCTGGCGGTGCAACAGGCCAAAGATCGCGGGACGATGCCGTCCACCCCCCCCGCACTGACCGCATCTACCTTGCGTTTCAGCGCCCAGTTGCGGGCGGGGACGGATAACAATTTATTGGGATCGCCGCGCTTGGATCAGCTCACTATCAGCTTGCCCAACGAAGTGCTGACCCTGCCGCTGGATGGTACGATGCAGCCCCGTTCTGGCGCATACCACCGCACCGATGCCCGCGTGGAATGGGGCTTTGGCAAAACCGCCCACGGGGTTTGGGAACTCAGTGCGAATATGTCGCAGCGCCGTAGCCCCGATGTGCCGGAAGCCGATTCACACCAAGACGACTTCAGCTTGGAATACGCCCCCCATTCGCAACCCGATCACCCTTTAGCCCCCTATGCCTTCCTGACGCGCAGCACCTTCAATGCCGTGCGGGGAACACAATTCACCCAATGGGGCATCGGCGGTGGCGTGCAGACTCCGATCGGCGAATGCAGCCTACGCTGGGGCGGCGAATGGCAGGATCGCAGTATCGTGAGCAACCCCTTGCTCTCTGGTCTGTATGCGGGTACGAGTGTGTCGTGGCGGTGCAATAAGCATTGGCAGTGGGCGTTCAAAGTGGGCAAAGATCGTCCCTTGAACCCGGAACGCCCGGGGGGGCTGCAACATATCGCCAGTTTGCGCGGTCTTTTTTTGAAGGGCAACTGGTTGTGGGATAACGAATTCAGCCACACCCACGACAGCACCGGTTACAGCCCTTTGCTGGATTACGATGCCGCACGTTCCACCAACCGTTTCAGCACGCGTTTGGAATACCACATACCGATAGGCGCGCACTGGTTAGCCGCCTTGGGGGTGGAATGGTCGCGGCAGGATTCCAATCTTGCCTTGTTTCAAGTACAAAACTGGGGAACGTATGCCAGTCTTCGCTGGGTTTGGTAAATTTTCGTCGGTGGTGTCGATCCTGCTTGCAGGGTGTGCTACGTCTAACGAGGGGGCGCAACAACCCGAAGGAGCCAGCGCGATTGTCGAAAAAATCGGACGGGCAACCCAAACCCATGCCGTAGCCGCAGCCAACCCCCTCGCCACGCAAGCGGGTTTGCAAATGCTGCAAGCGGGCGGCAGTGCGGTGGATGCGGCGATTGCCGTTCAAATGGTGCTGACGCTGGTCGAGCCACAAAGCAGTGGCATCGGCGGTGGCGCGTTTTTGGTGCATTTTGATGGCAAGCGCGTGCAAGCCTTTGACGGGCGTGAAACCGCTCCCGCTTCCGCCACGCCCGATTTGTTTTTGCAACCCGATGCCAATGCCAATGGCGTTCTCGTCCCCATGCCGTTCAAAGATGCGGTGGTGAGTGGGCGTTCGATTGGGGTTTTGGGGGTCTTGCCGATGCTGGAATTGGCGCATCGGCAACACGGTCGTTTACCGTGGGCGCGGTTGATTCAACCCGCTATTGAACTGGCACACAACGGTTTTCCCATCAGCGAACGCATGGCGACCTTATTAGCCAACGAAACTGCATTGCGCAACAATCCCACCGCCCGTGCCTATTTTTTCGATGCCGATGGCAAGCCGTGGAAGCAAGGGCATATTCTGAAAAATCCTGAACTTGCTGCCGTTTTTCAAGCCATTGCCGATCAGGGCGCAGCCGCTTTGACCCACGGCGCAATCGCGCAAGCCATTGTGCGCACCGCTCCCCGCCTCACGCTCCATGATTTGCAAAATTACCGTGCCTTGGAGCGTGATCCGTTGTGCTTTGATTACCGTTCTCGGCAAGCGTACCGTATCTGCGGAATGCCGCCACCCAGTTCTGGCACGATGGCGATTCAGCAGATTTTGGAAAGTTTGTCACGCACGAACCAACACACCAA
>CALMCD010000319.1 GCA_937863075.1 uncultured Rhodoferax sp.
AATTTGGCGTGGCTCAACAACATCAGTAAAACGCGGGTTTTTTCCCCTTTTTTTCCTTTGATTTTTACCGTGGGCAAATTGGTGACCTCTTCACGATGCCAGCTTGCCATACGCCCTTCCGCACCGAGCAAAGTAATACCCTGTTTTGGAAAGTTTGGAACGTTTGGAAATTTGGATGTATTGAATCCATTGATAACGATGCCAATCTCAATATCTGCCTTGGGGCGAACGTGTTGTGTTGCATAAAGCAAACCTTCTTTTACAATTCCTTTAATCGAATCGCGCCCTATGCCAATGCGTTCTTCACTGTCGAATAAATCTTTGGAAGAGATGATGTTCTTGCTATTTAATGGAACACCGCCATTGAGAAACGCTAGTAATCCTTGTTCATCCATCCAAGCATTTTCCAAGGATTTAACTCCGAGGATGGAAGCATCTTTCTTTTGGGGTAATCGTACCAAACCCAAATCACATTCGGTAAATTTCTCCGAAGGTTCTAAGCGTGTAAATCCTGTATCGCCTTTTAATAATGCCAAAGGAACGGGAAATAATCGTTTATCCTTATTCAGTAAAAAAACACCTTTGAACGATAAAGGGGAGAGCGAATCGGCACTTCCCATAATCGCTTTTAACGGATGATCTGCTTGGGTTTCATATTCTTTCCAATTAACCCCATACGCCTCACCCATAATGCAGCGAATAGTGCCAATTATGGTTCTGGCGGGTGGTGGAAAAACACTTTGTAACTGTGCGCCACCAATAGATTCCATCGGGCGAGATTCTCTAAAAAACAAAGTATCTAAAGCCTGAAAATGCCATTGATTTTTATCATTTTTGTTCATCGTTCCACTCCTTTTTGTATGAGGAATCGCACCAATAAAGCAGCATCTGCTTTCAGTACATGACTTCGCTCCCATTTATTGGAATCAGATTCATCCAATGAACGCTTAACCGCTCGACACTGCTCCAATAAAGGTTTAATGATGCTGTGTGCCTGTTCTATGGATACTTTTTCACGGTTATCTGCGCTATTAACATAATCAACTGCAAGTAATTCAATCGCTTCTTTTCCATTCAAAATAGCATCATCTCCTTCTTTAGCTGGATTGAGTAAATCAAACCGCTCTCGTATTTTGAAAAAGAATTTATTAGAAAAGTTACCATTTCCTACTGCTTCATCATTTTTCACAAAGTCTTTGGCAATTTTATCAATTTGAATTTCACCATTTTGAATAACTATTTCCCAAGGCTGCGCCCATTCCAACGCCATACCGCTTTGCTTCCAAACCCGCACGGCTAAAGCATCCCGTCCTGCCCCTTCTTTGGCAATATCATCCAAAAGATGATGAGAATCTCCTAATACTTTTCCTAATGGCATTTTGACGTGGGCAAATTCAATAGCGGCTGAAATCGTAGTGGGAATACCCGTTCCCTCAAAACTCTTCAAATAAAGCTCTCGCACCGATGCCGCGCACGGAATAGCATCTTCTAGCGGAAGAATAGCGAGTACATCATCGCCACCCGCATAAATTAAAAATCCATTGTATTTTTCAACGATTTCAGGAGCAGCATGGGTAAATTTATTGAGGGATTCAGAAATATGCTTTTGTTTATCCTTATCACTCATGTGCTTACCCAATGAATCTCCATCCATTAGCAAAATGGCATAAAACGGAGATAGAGGCGCAGTAAATTCAGGATGTTTCTTTTTGAATTGAGTTATTTCATTTTTTAATAATTTAATTTTTTCTTTGTCATAACCATAAGCAGTGGCATTATCTTGAACGTGGTCAAAAAATAAATTACCGTCTAATGCCAAAAGACGGCGCTTATCATTATCCGAAGTCCAAGAACCTGCGGCAGTTTTGAGGCATACAATCTGCGTATCCCACTCATCTTTAGAGTTATTTACAACATTGCGTGCGGCTTCCAAAAGAGGTTTTACTTCTTCAAAATTAGCAGTTTGAATTAACTTTTCCAACCAATGCACCGCCGCCATATAGCTAACCGATGGCATACCCGTTTCTAGTTTCCAGCCGTTTACCGTTAAACCACTTTCCAATTTTTTATTATTGAATGAACCAAAATGCCGTGCAAATCGGCGTTTGACATAAGCTAAAGCACATAATTGTTCTTTTTTACCAATATCCGTTTCTTTGCCTTGACGTATTTCTTTCCAAAAAGGATCGCCTTCTTTACCGGGACGCTCTGCACCAGAAAGTTCTTGCCACCCATCCATTACCATGCACTTCACACCCGGCTCGCCCGATTCTGCATAATGGCTTCGCCAGTTTTTGCGTTGATCCATGATGGATGTATCGGTATCATCCTCAGTTAATACCCAGCTAATATCCCAAAAATTCTTATTTTGGCGTTCCCAAATAGCGCGGGTTTTGCCATTGGTTATTTTGTTAAAATCTTCCAACTTATCTTTATCCCAAATATGCTCGGCAAGCTCAAACCATGCTTCTTGCACACATTTTTTGACCTTTGCACCATCAAATCCCGCAGGAACTTGGGCTTGAACCGCTTTGAACCGATTAGGAATAGCCCCTTGGCGAGGTTTTTCACCAGAACCATGCCCTTTTGTAATCCAATCTAAATATCCATCAGGCGGAACGGGGAAATTAATTTTTCCACCTTGGCGAATAATCTCCGCCATCGCAACACCGGATAACCACGATAATAAGAATGACCCCGCCCAAAAATCCCGCGTGCGCCGCGCTTGGGCTACAAAGCCTTGTACGGGACCAATGGTGAAGTGGAAGTATTTATTGTTATTCATTATTGCGTCCATAAATAGTTTTTCCTTCAAAGCGGTTCAAATAATCGTGTAACACTGTCCAATCAACGGCTGCTGGCACAAATGAAGTATTTCTTGATTTCACCCGAATCGTTGCATTGCAAGGTAAAAATTGTGCTGGTAATAAGGTGTGCACCGCAATAAATTCATCATCTACAGGATGAATGTGAAGTAATAAAGGGCTGGAACGCCGACCTTCTTTGCCATCGGGTGCATAGTTCACATCG
>CALMCD010000320.1 GCA_937863075.1 uncultured Rhodoferax sp.
TGCAAAAACTCGTCAATGATTTTGAATACGATACGTTGCAGCAGCTTTTGGGTTAAAGGTTTCCGTGTGGTCGCGTCCCCGGAAATTTTTTAGCCAGCACATCCAAAATTACAGGGTCGGAACGAAACACGGTTGCCCAGATGGAATATCCTTCTGTGACGATAAGATGAAGGAATTTGTTTTTCAAATCATTTGGCATATTTTGAAACTGAGTTTGTGTAATTTTTGCTTTTTCCCATTGTTGATAGCGTCTTTCATAACGATTGTCTGTGCTTGAAGGTGCTTTATTCAATTCCACTAATGCAAGTAAGGCACGGGCTTTTTCTTGTTGAGAGGAATCCAATTTTGTGGAAACCTCAATCGCCCCACTGGGTTTATAGGTAAAAGCAGAAAATGTGTCGTCTTTATCGGGCCATAAACATTCATCATGTTCAATCAATTTTTTCCCTTTACTGCTATTACAATTGAGGCACGCTAATAATAAGTTATCCCATTCTTTTTCCAGTGCTGAATCATGTGATTTAGGAATTTTGTGTTCCACTGCTAAACCAGCAGGAATATCACGTTCACAATAACTGCAAAAACGCCCTAATCGTTCCTTCAGATAAGGTGCTGCATCTTGATAGAAATGAAATTCCACCCGTTTGCCGTTTTCTTCAGGATGGCTTCCTTTATCAACGGGGCGCATGATTACATTCCAGCCGCTGCACGGTGCATTTCAAGCCACGCGGCATAGGCGGGGTCGTTGGTATAGGGAATAATCAATTCATCCAAACGCGCTTTTACTTTTTGCACTTCCTGTGAATCGGTTGATTTTTTAGCAACTTCAAGTAATTCATAGTATTCCCTAGCCACATCTTTCATTGCGTGCCAGCGTTTACTGCGTTGGGGGAAAGGATGCACACCCATGATATTTTCTGCAATATCTTCAATACTTTCATCATTGGGTTGAACTTCTTTTCCCGTTCCCAAATCAATCACACTGCCATGCTTAAAAGCGGCTTGTAATAAAAATGGTGAATGGGAAGTGGCAATAAATTGTAGATTAGGAAAAACGGAAAGCAAATCGTCAATTACGGTACGCTGCCATTGGGGATGTAAATGTAAATCCAACTCATCAATAGTGACTACGCCTGTAGTTTCTTCAATCGCTTTTTCACCCAAGTGCGAATTAAGTGAAGCGCAGCGCATGGCTAAATCACAAAAGATAGCGGCGATACGTTGCTGACCATCGCTTAAATCGGAAAATCTACGCCATCCACCATCGGCATAACGCACCATCAAAGCGTTTTCACGGATAACAAAACTAATTTCTTCGGCGTGAATTGCTTTCAAAACTGCTTTACGCGCCAATATCAGCAGCAGCGGCGTTTTTCCCTCTTGTAGTCCACGCAATTCATAATACTGAAACCAACTGGTTAATCCCGCAGCATTTACCGTATCAGATTGTGCCAACGCCCAAACATCCTTTCGCTCTAAAAATGGTTTTTTTATCACCCCAGCTTCGCCAATTAGAGATGGCTTAGATGCACCAAATCTAGCTATGAGAGGAATCGCAGTCAAAATAACGGATAAAAAGCTCTTTTCAACTAATGTACGTAATGACCGATATTCAAAAGAATGTCCCTTTCCTCTATGGTCAAGAGTCATTCCAATGCCATTCAGTTTGATGCCATCCCATTCAAAATTGCCATCAGCTTTTAGAGGTAATTGCGTTGTGAGCCATAACTCGGAAGAAACATCAATAGATGCTTTTCGGTACACCTCACTGAGAGGTGGATACGATACGTTAGAAGTGGCACACAATATCAAAGGTGACCAAGACCGCCAAACCCCTTGCAATACACTTGTTTTCCCCGTCCCGTTCACACCCATTAACAGCGTAAAACGGGGGTGAAAATCTAAATGTAGATCCTCGAATTTGCGGAAATTCTTCAAATCCAAAGTAAGCTGTTTCATAGCAAAACCACTCCCGCCCAAGCCGTCCCGACTGCCGCGAGTACATACAAAACCCACGCGGCAATCGTATCTTGGCGCAAACCAAAATCATGCACGGTGATGCGCAAGCGGTGGG
>CALMCD010000321.1 GCA_937863075.1 uncultured Rhodoferax sp.
CTGATTGAGTTCCGGGGCGAAGTCAAGGCGGCTACAATAACCGCAGATGGCATTACTAAAAACGTACCAATTGGGCATGATGGGCTGTTTCTACACAACCTGATTGATTCATTGAAGTATTGTGATGGTATAAAGTTCACCGGCTGCATCTGGTTCAAATCCGGCAGCTACGCATACATTGACAAGGACGGTGCCGGGTACTATTGGAACTTTATTCAGGTGCCGGAAATACCGAAAGAGCTATGCTAACTACAGAACCAACCGCCAACATAAACACCCTGCTGATTGTCCACGACAACAAGGCAATCGTAGGCCGTGCCGTGCTGGATGTATCGGGAGAATGGTACTTTGAAGCGAAAGGTCGGGGGTGGTTTACGTACCACACCTTGGATGAGATCGCCGCCTTAATTAAGGAATTAAACGCGCCGTTTGAAGCGCACCTGAAAGAGTACTTTGAACAACTACCCAAGGAAATAAATCGGTACGCGCAAGATGATGGTTTCCAGTTCTAAAAATACCATATTGAGGGTATTGGAGGGTATTTTTAATATTGCGATATTTGTAAAAGAAATCAAAACAAAACAACACATGAATATCTCAATTTACGACTACTCTTTTGAAATCGGGGTCAATTCAGCCGCAATGATTCAGGTCAATACCAAAAGGCCCGAACCAAATATTTTTCCAATTGTATTCAGCAACTACGACGCTGTTGTATCTGGTATTGAATTAGGCATTATCCCACACCCCGAAGATATGGACAAAGACCGGATTGGCTACGAACACCCTGCATTTTCCGCATCTGTCCGGGAAGATACGGGAAACTACCGGATGCAATATTACCCACTGATTGAAGTGTTGAAAGAGTTGTCCATCGATGAAACTGAGGCAATTATCCGAAACCTCGCAATGCAGCGGGAAGAAATCAGCCAACTTGTAATACAAGAACTTATCTAATCAGCCCCCACTAGAACGGGCGTACCAAATGCGGTACGTCTCGTTTTGGGGGAAAACCATAACGACAATGTTTAAGAAATTGGAAAACAATAGACCTTTTATCAAAATGGCCTTTCAGGGCTTTGCGGGTGATGGGAAAACCTACACCGCTGTGCAGTGCGCAATTGGCCTACATAAGCAAATAGGCAGCAAAAAACCTATTGCCATATTCGACACCGAAAAGGCAGCAAAAGCCTTGATAGGTGTATTTTCTGACGCTGGCATTGAATGCGTCGTTGATGATGAACACCGCAGCTTAAAAGCCTTAAACGAGGCAATTGCATGGTGTGAAAATGGCGGCGCTGACATTCTTGTGATTGACTCAATTACCCACGTTTGGGAAGAATACCTGCAAGCGTACATGGTTCAAAAGCGCCGTACCCGTTTGGAGTTCCAAGATTGGGGAGTGATTAAGCCGCAATGGAAGCAGCAGTTTTCAACCCCGTTCGTGAAAGCTCAAATCCACATTTTCTTTACGGGTCGTGCTGGTTACGAATACGAAACAGAAAAGGACGAAAACGGGAAACGTGAAATCCACAAATCAGGAATCAAAATGAAAGCGGAAACCGAAACCGCATTCGAGCCTGATATTCTTGTTTTAATGGAGAAACACCAAGACCTTTTGGGGGATGTAAAAAAGATTACCCGCGTTGCTACCGTCTTGAAAGACCGAACTACCAAGGTAGACGGCAAAAGCATCACCAATCCTACTTACCAGGACTTTAAACCCGCCTTTGATATTTTCCTTAGTGGAACTGCCAAGCCTGATACTATGCGCGAAATCACCGACACCTTTGCTGAAAATGAGGAGCGCGGCTTTGCTTGGAAAAAGGAACGCGAAATCCTGATAGCTGAGGTCGAAAAGACTTTTGATTACATGAAGATTGGAACCACGCAAGAGGCAAAAGCCTTGAAAGCCGCAATCCTGAACAAGATTTTTGAATGCAAATCAGTTGATGCTCTTGATGCAAAAACTAATGAGCAATTGAAAAAAGGCGAGGGGCTTTTAAAAGGATTTGCCGAGGATTACATTTCATACATGGAAGTTTGTGCCGCGTCTAATGTGAAACCTGAAACCGCAGAAATTGGAAAAATCCTTGATGAAAGGATTAACAATAATGGGTTAATTTAATGGGG
>CALMCD010000322.1 GCA_937863075.1 uncultured Rhodoferax sp.
GCATCGACACAGCGTTTATTCAAGCTGGTGCGATCCACGCGGCAGGCAAAATCGAACAGGCTCTTGAACGCGCCGCCTTCTTCCCGCGCGGCGACGATGGCTTTAATCGCTTTTTCACCCGTTCCCTTGACCGCGCCCAAACCGTAGCGAATGCGTTGGTTGGTAATCGGCTCAAAACGGTATTGCCCTTGGTTAATATCCGGCAGATCGAATTGAATGCCCATGCGCACGGCATCTTCAAACAGCACTTTGAGCTTATCGGTGTTATCCATCTCCACCGTCATATTGGCGCAGAAAAATTCGGCGGTGTAATGCACCTTAATCCATGCCGTGTGGTAGGCCAGCAGCGAATAGGCGGCAGCGTGCGACTTGTTAAAGCCGTAGCCCGCGAATTTTTCCATCAAGTCGAAAATCTCATCCGCCTTGGTTTCGCTGATGCCATTTTTGGCGGCTCCGGTGCGGAAGATGCCGCGATGCTCTGCCATTTCTTCCGGCTTTTTCTTACCCATCGCCCGCCGCAGCATATCCGCACCACCCAGCGTGTAGCCGCCCAGAATCTGCGCGGTTTGCATCACCTGCTCTTGGTACACCATGATGCCGTAGGTTTCGGACAGCATATCCGCCACGAGGGGATGGGGGTATTCGATTTCCTCCCGCCCATGTTTACGCGCCACAAAGCTGGGAATCAAATCCATCGGGCCCGGGCGGTAAAGCGCATTCAAGGCGATTAAATCTTCCAAGCGCGTGGGTTTGGCATCGCGCAACATGCCCTGCATTCCACGACTTTCAAACTGGAACACGGCTTCCGTTTTGCCATCTGAAAATAATCGGTACACCCGTTCATCGTCCAGCGGAATCGTTTCATAGGAAAATTTTTCCTGACCCTTGTGGCGTTTGACGATCAATTCGCGGGCAATTTCCAAAATCGTGAGCGTTGCCAAGCCCAAAAAGTCGAATTTCACCAAGCCGATGGCTTCCACATCGTCTTTATCGTATTGGCTCACGGCAGATTCGCTGCCGGGTTGTTGGTAGAGTGGGCAAAAATCGGTGAGCTTGCCCGGTGCAATCAACACGCCGCCCGCGTGCATACCGATATTGCGGGTGAGGCCTTCCAGCTTACGCGCCAACTCCATCAGGGTTTTAACGTCTTCCTCTTTGGCTTCGCGCTCCGCCAAAATGGGCTCGGCTTCGCAGGCGTAGATGTATTTGTCGCTTTTTTTGCCGTCTTTGGGCGGTAATTGCAGGGTGACGTTGGTTCCGGGTTTGTTGGGAATCAGTTTGCTGATGCCATCGCAAAAACCGTAACTCATATCCAGCACGCGCCCCACATCACGCACCACGCCCCGCGCTGCCATCGTACCGAAGGTGGCGATTTGGCTCACAGCTTCTTTACCGTATTTGCCTTTCACGTACTCAATCACGCTATTGCGATTGGTTTGGCAAAAGTCGATGTCAAAGTCGGGCATGGAAACCCGTTCGGGGTTCAAAAAACGCTCAAACAGCAATTTGTAGCGAATCGGGTCAAGGTCGGTAATTTTCAGGGCATACGCCACCAGCGAACCCGCACCCGAACCCCGCCCGGGGCCGACAGGACAGTCGTGATTTTTTGCCCACTGAATGAAATCGCTCACAATCAAAAAATAGCCCGGAAAGCCCATTTTTAAGATGGTGTTGATTTCAAACTCTAAACGCTCCACATATTCGGGGCGGTACAAATTGCGTTCTTTTAACCCTTCGTGCGAGGCATAGCGGAAATACGCTTCGGGTGACATTTTTTCGCCATTGACTAACGGCGTAGGAAAATCGGGCAACTGGGGCTTGCCCAGCACCAGCGTGAGATTGCAGCGTTTGGCGATTTCGACGGTGTTGCTCAAAGCAGAAGGAATATCGGCAAACAGTGCCTGCATTTCTTCGGTCGATTTGAAATACTGTTCACGGGTAAAACGCCGCACCCGTTTGGGGTTGCCCAAAATCTCCCCGTCGGCGATGCAAATACGGGCTTCGTGCGCTTCAAAATCCTCGGGATTCGTGAATTGAATCGGGTGCGTAGCCACGACCGGCAGTTGCAAGCGGGTAGCCAATTGCACGGCATTGTGAACATGGTGGGCATCGTCCGTGCGTCCGGCGCGTTGCAGCTCGATGTAAAAGCGATTCGGGAAAATGGTGGCCATTTGCCGTGCCATTTCTTCGGCACGCGCCCAATCGTCTTGCAACAAGGCTTGCCCGATGGCTCCCGACTGCGCACCGGAAAGCGCGATTAAACCCGCATTCAATTCTTTCAACCACGCCAATTGGGTGGTAGGCTGGGGCTGGTGTTTGAAGTTGTTTTGCGTATAGGCACGCGCCAGCAATTCGGAAAGGTTCAAATAGCCTTGTTGATTTTGCACCAGCAGCACCATGCGGGAAGCCGTAGCCCCCGAAGCACCTTCCAGCACAATTTCAGCGCCCAGCAGGGGTTTGATGCCCTTTTTACGCGCACCTTTGTAAAACTTGATGCCTCCAAAGAGGTTGTTGAGGTCGGTAATGGCGAGCGCACCCTGCCCATTGCGTGCCGCTGTTGCAATGGCATCGTCAATGCGGGTGGTTCCATCGACCACGGAAAATTCGGTATGCAGGCGTAAGTGAATAAACATCACAGGATTGTAGAACTGCATCACGATGCCGTTGCATTACTGCGTTACTATGCGTTTTTTCAACAAGGAGTCCACTATGAGCATTTTCGACACCATCAAAGCAAAACTCGGTTTTGGCCCAAAAGAAGAAGCGCCAGCACCCGCACCTGCACCCGTTGTTCAAGATACGCCCGTCCAAGAAGTGGTCGTTGAACAAGAAGTCGTGACCCCGATCAGTGAAGTGGATGTGCTTTCTCAGCTCGAAGCATTGGCGGAAGAACACGGCGGAAAATCGAACTGGCGGGTTTCCATTGCCGATTTATTGCGTTTGTTGGGATTGGATTACAGCCTCGCGGCACGCAAAGAATTAGCGGTTGAGTTGGGTTGCCCTGAAGAAAAAATCGGTGGCGATTATTCGGCAATGAATATCTGGCTGCACAAAGAAGTGCTGCGCAAATTGGCTGCAAACGGCGGCAACATCCCCGCTGAATTGTTGGATTAAAACGGCATTAACGTCCGCTTTTTTGTACCACATCCACGCGGTTACGCCCTTTTTTCTTCGCTTCGTACATCGCAGCATCGGCACGCCGCTGGATGGTGGTCATGGATTCATTCCAATCCCCTTGGGTGGTGGCGACACCAATACTGGTCGTAAGACGCAGGATGTGGGGTTCGGTGAGGGTGGGTTGGAGATTTTCAACCGCCTTGCGCAGCGTTTCTGCCACCGCTAGCGCACCCTCTTGCCCCGTACCCGAAAGAAATACCGAAAATTCTTCCCCGCCAATACGACCCAGTACATCGGTTTTTCGCAGATTGCGGCGCAAACAGTGCGCTACCGATTGCAATACTTCATCGCCAGTTTGGTGGTTATAGCGGTCGTTAATGCTCTTGAAATGATCCAGATCGATAAATAAAACCGATTGGCTGGTTCCCGTCAGGCGGGCATACTCCAATAGTTTTTCGCAAATTTGGTAATACGCCCGCGCGTTGAGAACATTGGTGAGCGGATCGTGCGTGGCTTGCTGGTGCAGCCGCTGGTTATATTCCCGCATACGGGTAAAGTAGGAGAGAGAGCGGCTGGCGTGGGCGTGAAAAAATAAACTTAAATACGCCAAAAATATCTCAGCCGTCATCACCGCATGGGCAGAATAGGGAGCCGTTAAATACGCATTGCCCACCAAGAAAAGCGTCCCCGTGAGTACCGTGATACCGAATCCGATACGTTGCCCCGCCAACACGTACACTGCCGAGATATTGACGTAAAACCACACAATACGCAATTCATCATTCGGGACATTGATAGTCCCCAATGTGATAAGCAGCAAAACCAGTATTTCAAAAATCCACGATAACGCACGAAACCATTGTTTTTTTCGCAACAGCACACGCCATAAAACAAGCGTTATCGCGGCAAAAACACCCAGTTCGATGGCGTAGAGGCGATCCACAACCACCCAATCCAGCCCAACCAATGCCAGAAAGAACAACGCAAACGCCATGCTAGAGACCATCAGCACGCATAGGAATTTGTAGCGAAACTCTAGGTACTCCTCACTTTCCGGGAACTCGGCTTGACCAAATAACAGGCGTTGAAGAAAGTGTTGCATGGGGGATATTTTTTACGCAGAATCACAAAATGATAGTAGATAGCCATTACGGTTTTACCACGCTTTACCCGTATCGCGGTCGATTTGCACCTTCCCCTACCGGATTACTACATACCGGCTCCTTGGTGGCGGCATTGGCGAGTTGGCTGGATGCTAAAGTGCATAACGGCAAGTGGTTGATTCGTATCGAAGATGTCGATACACCCCGCACCGTCAAGGGGGCAGCGCATGGGATTTTGCAGCAGCTCGCCCAATGTGGTCTGCATAGCGATGAAGCAGTGTTATTTCAATCCAGCCCAATCGCACAAGCACGCTACCAAGCGGTCTTAGACGATTTAATCGCCCGCCAATGGGTCTACCCGTGCCATTGCTCGCGCAAAAGTTTGGCGAATCAACCCCGTGGATTGCACCAACCCCATACCGAACCGCATTCCCTCATCGGGTGCGCATGGCGGTTGCGGGTGGATGAACCGGAAGTAGCGGCTACGGTCGGTGATTTTGTGTTGAAGCGTGCCGATGGGTGCTTTACCTACCAACTTGCGGTGGTGGTGGACGATGCCGCGCAAGGCATCACCCACATTGTGCGCGGTGCGGATTTGGCGGATAACACCGCGCGGCAAATCTACCTGCAACGCTTGCTCGGTTACGCCACGCCGCACTACCACCATACCCCGTTGGTACTCGGTGAGGACGGTCAAAAACTCTCCAAGCAAAACGGTGCGCAAGCCATTGACACCCGCACACCGCTGGCGGTTTTTAACGCCTTGAACGCTTCCGCGCAGGTTTTGGGGCTGCCGGTGGTGGAGAAGTTTGGCGAGATTTCGGAGATTTCTGAGCTGCTGGCTTATTGGATTGATTGGGTACAAGCACAAAATCAATCCGGCGACCTTCCAAATCAACCCGACTCACCTGCACCTGAACGCGCGTGCCAATAGCGTAGCGTGTGCCAGAATCTTCACCACGTAGCTCCTGACGCGCTTCATCGAAGCGGAAATACTCGCTATAACCACCGCCACCCAGCTCGGTGATGTGGACGAGACCTTCCACATACAGTGCATCCAGTGTCACAAACACGCCGAAGTTGGTCACCGTACTCACGACACCGCTGAATTCCTCGCCCAGATGCTCTTTCATGTACTTGCATTTCAACCATGCTTCTACATCGCGGCTGGCTTCATCGGCGCGGCGTTCGTTGGCACTGCAATGCAAGCCAGCCGCCTGCCATGCGGTGTTTTCGGCGTTCGCTTTGCGCGGCGTGGTTTTCTTCACGCCACTTTGGGCGGCATTTTTTTCCAATCGGCGTGCCAGTTTGGCATGGGCTTCCCCGGGGGTGGGTAAGTTGGGTAGGTGGTATTTGCTACCGCCCAAAATCGCCTTGATAACGCGGTGCACCAGCAAATCGGGGTAACGCCGAATCGGGCTGGTGAAGTGGGTGTATGCCTCGTAAGCTAAACCAAAATGCCCATTGTTATTCGGCGTGTAAATCGCTTGCTGCATGGAACGCAAAAGCATCGAATGGATTTGCTGCGCATCAGGACGTTCTTTAGTCGCTTCGGCAATGGCTTGAAATTCTGCCGTGCTGGGGTCTTCGCTCAACGTAATCGGGACACCGCTGGCTTTAAGGTAGTTTTGCAGTATTTCGCGCTTTTCTGGCGTAGGGCCTTCGTGGACGCGGTACAGCCCCAGATGCTTGCCGCGTGCAATGAAATCGGCACTGCACACATTGGCGGCAAGCATGGCTTCTTCAATCACCCGATGCGCCACATTGCGAACGCGGGGAACGATCTTTTCGATTTTTCCACTGTCATTTGCGATGATTTGTGTTTCGGTGGTTTCAAAATCGACCGCGCCGCGCTTTTGGCGAGACTGCGAAAGTGCTTGATACACCCCGTGCAGATTCAGCAAATCAGTCACCCGATCTTTATATCGCTCGGCTTCTGCCCCGTTGGTATTCGTCAAAATAGCCGCGACTTCGGTATAAGTGAAACGCGCATGACTCCACATCACGGCGGGATAAAACTGGTAGGCTTTGACCTCCCCATCCGCTGTGATGAACATATCGCACACCATACAGGCGCGTTCGACCTTTGGATTCAGGGAACACAAGCCGTTGGATAATTTTTCCGGCAGCATAGGAATCACGCGGCGGGGAAAATAGACGCTGGTGGCACGGTCATAGGCATCCACATCGATCGCGGAGCCGTTTTCGACGTAATAACTCACATCCGCAATGGCGACCAACAAGCGCCAACCTTGCACGGCCGCTTTGCCACGGCCTTTGATGGCGGGTTCGCAGTAGACGGCATCGTCAAAGTCGCGTGCGTCTTCCCCGTCAATGGTGACCAAGGGAATATCGGTTAAATCGACACGGTGTAAGGTGTCTTCAGGGCGCACGGCATCGGGCAGGTTTTTCGCCATTGCCAGACATTTTTCAGAGAACTCGTGCGGCACACCGTATTTGCGCACGGCGATTTCAATTTCCATGCCGGGGTCATCGACTTCACCCAGCACTTCTTTGATACGTCCGACGGGTTGCGCGAACAGGGCGGGCGGCTCGGTCAGTTCAACCACGACCACTTGCCCGGGTTTGGCAATAGCGGTGGCTCCTTGGGGGATCAAAATATCCTGCCCGTAGCGTTTATCTTCGGGGGCCACCAGCCACACACCACTTTCTAGCAGCAATCGACCGATGATGACTTGGTGCGGCGAACGCTCCACAATATCGAGGATACGCCCTTCGGGTCGCCCCCTGCGATCAGCGCGGGTGATGCAGACCTTGACCCGATCTTTATGCAGCGCGGCACGCATTTCGTTGGGGGGTAGATAGACATCCGCACCACCATCTTCGCGTGCGACAAAACCATGCCCATCTTGGTGACTGTAGACGATTCCTGTAATTTCTTCCAACGTGCTGTTGGATTGACTGAATTTTTTGATACAATGCTCCTATCTGAAATGCCCAGGTGGCGGAATTGGTAGACGCACTAGTTTCAGGTACTAGCGAGTAACTT
>CALMCD010000323.1 GCA_937863075.1 uncultured Rhodoferax sp.
TCAAGGCATCACGGACTGCACCGCCTACGAGGTAGGTTTGAATAGGGTTCATCGGTGAGGACCTAAAAACTTACTGCCATTGAAATGAATCATGTGTTCCGGCGCATCAGCAATCCACACTTCCGTTTCCCATGCAATATCTTTGGCAAATTTGCGGTACGTGGTGCGGTCTGGAAAAGCAGTGATAAAAATCAGGTCAGCGGTGCAATGATTGGCCAGTTGAAGCAAAGTTCGCCGGCGCAACTCGGTAATCGGGTTCGCCGTAGTCACGGCTTCAATCAAAAATAACCAATTTTTTGAAGCAGCATAAGCAATTACATCGGGTAATTTATCATGTGCCAACTCAAAAAACTGAAGTTGTTTTAATGCTGCTTGATTGCAGAAAAGGTTTTTATTTTCCGTATCCCCCACATACAAAACTTCTGCACCATGCCCAAAAATAGCTAAGAAATTTTCGATGATTTGTTTTTGCAATTCATTATGTTTCCCTGAACTAAATGTCAACGAAACATCGTTATCTATTTGAACTGCTACACGCGCTAAATTACGGGTTTGTGCTAATTCTTGCGCCAATGTCGTGCGCCCTTGCAGAAAATCGGCAACGGCTGCATCCCATTGTGCAGTCCCGAAGGTGCGAATAACGGCAGCAGCTTGTGGGTTGATAGCAAAACCGCGCGTTCCATCATTGGTATTGGCATGGGGATTTTTGGCGCTTTTCAAAATAAGCAGCGCTTCTACGGGCAAAACGAGGTCTTTGCGCCGAATATCGTCGTAAGAGCTATCGGCAATTTTTTCGCCCCAATGGGCATTAACAAAGGCAATAATTTCACGCGATAGCATTTGTCGCGGAGTATCGTTATCTTGGATTTCGTTCCATTGCATGGTGGGTGTCAACCCAGCAACAGCGAGAAAAGCCTTTGCCATGCGTTCTTTGCGGCGTTCGGTTAACCCTGCCAACGGAACGCCCAGTGCTTCCAAAATAACCCCTGTTTGTTCAATTTTTTCCATCTTAGGCTGCAAGCAAGCTTAATTGCACAGGTGTTCGATCCTGCTTTGTAATAGGTGTGATGCTGAAATCTGACCTTATCGGAGATTCCAAATAATCCCGAAAACTCCCCGCAAGGTGGTACGCCAGTAAAGGCGGAACCGCATTTCCTATTTGGTTAAAACAACTGGTTTCACTGCCTTGGAATGCAAACCAATCAGGAAAACTTTGTAATCGCGCACCTTCACGCACCGTTAAACGCCGCCTGCGACCATCGGGTAAAACAATGCGGTGCATATCACCCGTTGCACCTGCCAAATTACGGCAAGTCACCGTGCGAGCGGGGCGATGCAAGTGCAAATCCCTTGGGGTGATGCAGCAGGAGGCTTTTTCGTATTTCGCCACATACTGATCCATGCTCGGTGTTAAAAATTTGGAATCAGCCGTGACTTGGGTGGCTAATTCTGCCAGCGCCTCCCCTGCCGTCACACATTGCACCAGCGCTGTCGGATAGTGAAAAACACCCCGATGTCCGACCACAATAACGCGCTCACGGTTCTGTGGCACACCGTAATGCACCGCATTGAGCAATCTGAACTCAACCACATAGCCCAACACCTCTAGTTCTCTGAGGATGAGTTCTAGGTAATCTTTATTCCGGTACATCAAGCCACGCACGTTTTCAAACATCCAAATAGCGGGCTGTGCTTGGTGAATCGCAGAGATAAAGGCAGGGAAACCATCGCGTGCATCACGCAAACCATTTTGATTGCCACCCACGCTAAAGGGCTGACAAGGTGGGCCACCGATGACTACATCGGCTTTAGGAAAGGTGGTGTTTGCATCCAGCTTGATCTGCACACAATCCCCAAGCAAATTGTGGCGATAGGTGGCACAGCAATCCGCATCCATTTCAAAACCCAAGGTTCTGAAACCTTGTGCTTCAAAGCCCAAAGCCAAACCGCCACACCCCGCAAACAAATCCAACACCAAGGGCTGGGCATGATCGTCATGAGGCTGGGGGTGTAGGGTATTTTCAAGATGTTCGGAATAACTTATCACACCCGACTCAAACGATACGGTTCTTCAAACGGCAAGAAATCCGCTTCGGCTTTGGCTTCATTCACCCACGCTTGCACGGCGGGGAGCGCCAATACGCGCTCAATGTACGCGCTAATCGCTTCCGGCACGGGCAAATGGTAGGTTTTGATGCGGGTGCAGATGGGTGCGAAGTAGGCATCGGCAATCGTGAAATCACCGAATAACATCGCGCCGCCGTGTTGCTCCAATAATTCCGTCCACATCGCTACCAGCCGCTGCACATTGGAACGCACATCGGGTTGGTCACGCCAGATAATGGCTCCGGCTTCGGGCAAATCGGCCTCGATGTTCATGATGCAATGGCTGCGCAGTGCGGTAAAGCCGCTGTGCATTTCCGCGCAGATACTGCGGGCGCGGGCGCGGGCTTTTTTATCGGCGGGCCAGAGATTTTTGGCGGGGAATTGCTCGGCAATATATTCTGCAATCGCCAGCGTATCCCATACCGCCAAATCGCCGTCCACCAGCAGCGGAACTTTGCCCGCCGGATTCACGGCATCAATCACGGTGCGGAATTGGAACCCGGGCGAGAACGAATCGAAGCGCACAAAAACCTCTTCAAACGGAATCCCCGCTTGCTTGAGCAGCACCCAAGAGCGCATCGACCACGAAGAATAGTTTTTGTTGCCAATATAAAGTTGGAGCATATTATTTACCGCTGAGGTATTCAGCCACTGCCGCCATTTCCAACGCCGTCATTTTGACCGCGACGGAGTGCATGATGGAGTTGTCGTTCGCGCGTTCACGCTGGCTGAATTGTTTCAACTGGCCTTCCGTGTACGCAGCGTGCTGACCTGCCAAACGCGGCAAGCTATCGGTTCCCGTTGCATTCACACCGTGGCAACTGGCACACGCCGGCACGCCGCTGAACTTGTTACCGTGCGCATAAAGATACGCCCCGACCGATGCCAAAGGTGCATCTTTG
>CALMCD010000324.1 GCA_937863075.1 uncultured Rhodoferax sp.
TTATTTTGCCTTGGCTGGCACGGGTGGCATCGCCCACGCGATGGCTAACCACAGCAGCATCGCCGCCGCACATGCGCCAAAAAGCGTCGGCACACCGTGCGCCTTCACCAGCCAGCCGCCCAACGCGCCGCCCGTGAACAAGCCCAAGGATTGCAAACTGTTATACACCCCCAACGCCGTACCCCGCACTTGGGACGCAGCCGCGCGGGAGGTCATGCTCGGCTGGCTGGCTTCCAAGATATTGAATCCACAGAAAAACAGAAACACCACCCAAGCGATGCCGACAATGCTGGGGGTCGCCATCATCAACAACCCGATTTGTACCAGTGCGATCAAAGCAATGGCGGTTAAGAATGTGCCTCGCAGGTAGCCGCGCCGTTCCATCGGGAACAGCGTACCACCCATCACCACGAACGAACCCAGCACCGCCGGTAAATAGACTTGCCAATGGGAATTTTTGGGCAATCCGGCTTGTTCCAGCATCGCGGGCAAGGCCACCCACATCGCCAACTGCACCGCGTGCAAAATGAAAACCCCCGCATTCAGGCGCAGCAGCGTGGGTTGCGTTAAGACGTTATGCAAACTTGTCATGATGCCCAAAGGGATGTGGTTCGCGTGGCGTGCAGGTTCTGCCGGAACCCACCACAGCACCACCGCAATGCCCGCCAGTGCCAGAAACGTGGTCAGCATGAATAAACCACTCAAGCCCAACACCGCGTTCAAGAGCGGAGACAGCACCAGCGAGAGCGAGAACACCAGCCCGATGCTGGCACCGATCATCGCCATCGCTTTGGTGCGAACGGCATCGCGGGTTTGATCGGCTAACAAAGCGGTTACCGCCGCCGAAATCGCACCCGAACCCTGCACCGCCCGCCCGATGATGAGCCATTCCAGCGTACTCGCCCAAGCCGCAATGCCGCTACCAAGGGCAAACAGTACCAAGCCCAAGACCATTACCCGCTTGCGCCCCACACGGTCGGAGGCCATGCCGAAAGGGATTTGCAATAAACCTTGCGTTAAACCGTAAATGCCCATCGCCAAACCGACGAGGGCGGGGTCATCGCCATTCGGGTAGTGGCGTGCTTCCAGTGCAAATACGGGCATCACCAAGAATAGCCCCAGCATCCGAAAGGCAAAAATAAGCGCAAGCGATGCACTGGATCGGCGCTCCAACGGGGTCATGGTGCTGGATTCAGAGGGGTTAGGGGGGTGGGACATAGAAAACCATAAAAAGAAAAAGCACGCGATTGTCGCGTATTGTGGTACATAGACAATATCCCCCTATGAACGCACACCAACACGAAATTGCCATAACCGCCGCCCGCATGGTGGTGGAAGAAGGGCTGGATTTTGGCTCTGCCAAACGCCGTGCCGCTAAACAACTGGGGTTACCCCCCCGCACTGCCTTGCCGGATAACGAGCAAGTGGAGCGCGAAGTGGAAGACTATATTGCCATCTTTTGCGCCGATACCCAACCCGCCGAGTTGCACGCCCTGCGCACCCTCGCCCTGCAATGGATGGAACGCTTGAACCGCTTTCATCCCCACATCGGCGGTGCAGTGTGGCATGGGACGGCAACGCAACATTCCGATATTTACCTGCAATTGTTTTGTGATGACCCCAAATCCGCCGAATTAGCGCTCATTAACCAAAACATCACGTTTGAGCCGCGCCATGTGACGGGCTTGCACGGTGAAAAGGTGGATGCACTGAGTATTCATGCGTTCTGTACAGCATTTAACGGTTACATCGGCGTTCATCTGTTAATTTACGATTTAGATGATGTTCGCGGCGCATTGAAGCCCGATGCACGCGGTCGCAAACCACGCGGCAACATCGACGATTTACGCCAAAGGCTCGCCACGTAAAACGCTGGAATGGCTTCTATCACTTCCACTAGAATGCCTATGTTATCCCTGTGTTTTAGACACAATACCCAATACTTCACACCTTTTCATACCTTTTACAACCAATAACACCGCTGGAGGCGCGATATGGATTTACGCAAACTCAAAACATTGATCGACTTGGTTTCAGAATCCAATGTTTCCGAACTGGAAATCACGGAGGCGGAAGGACGGGTTCGCATCGTCAAGGGCAACGGCAATCAAGTGGTTGCCCAATCGGGCTACGTGGCACAACAGCCTACCGTTTTGGCGGCGGCTCCTGCTGCCTCGGCTGCACCCGTGGCGGCAGTACCCGCTCCTGCGGCGGCGGAAACCGGACATACCGTCAAATCGCCGATGGTTGGCACGTTTTACCGTTCTTCTTCCCCCGGTTCTAGCCCGTTTGTTGAAGTAGGCACAACCATCAAAGAGGGTGAAACCCTGTGCATCATCGAAGCGATGAAAATTTTGAACGAAATTGAATCCGACAAAACCGGAACCGTGACCCGCATTTTGTCGGATAACGGACAAGCCGTTGAATACGGTCAGCCCTTGTTTGTGATCGAATAAGCTGCGTTATTGTTTATGTTCAAAAAAATTCTGATCGCCAATCGGGGCGAAATTGCACTGCGCATTCAACGCGCTTGCCGTGAATTGGGCGTAAAAGCCGTCATGGTCTATTCCGAAGCCGACCGCGATGCCAAATACGTGCGCTTGGCGGATGAAGCCGTTTGCATTGGCCCTGCGCCTTCAGCGCTTAGCTACCTTAATGTTCCTGCTATCATTTCCGCAGCAGAGGTGACCGATGCCGAAGCGATTCACCCGGGTTACGGCTTTTTAAGCGAAAACGCCGATTTTGCCGAGCGCGTTGAACAAAGCGGCTTTCAATTCATCGGCCCTACGCCCGAATCCATCCGCATCATGGGTGATAAAGTATCTGCCAAGCAAGCCATGATTCGTGCAGGCGTGCCGTGCGTTCCGGGTTCTGACGGCGAATTGCCCGACGATGCCAGCGAAATCAAGCGCATTGCCAAAACGGTGGGCTACCCCGTCATCATCAAGGCGGCGGGCGGCGGTGGCGGACGCGGAATGCGCGTGGTGCATACCGAAGCCGCGCTGGTGAATGCCGTTGCCATGACCAAGGCGGAAGCGGGCGCAGCGTTTAACAATCCGGCGGTGTATATGGAGAAGTTTCTCCAAAACCCGCGCCATGTTGAAATCCAAATCATTGCCGATAAGCACAAAAACGCGGTGTATTTGGGTGATCGTGATTGTTCGATGCAACGCCGCCACCAAAAGATTTTGGAAGAATCGCCCTCGCCCGGCATCAGCCGCAAGCTGATTGAGCGCATTGGCGAACGCTGCGTGAATGCGTGCAAAAAAATCGGCTATCGCGGTGCAGGTACGTTTGAGTTCTTGTACGAAGACGGCGAGTTTTACTTTATTGAGATGAATACGCGCGTGCAAGTCGAACATCCGGTGACCGAGATGGTGACGGGCATCGACATCGTGCGCACCCAAATCATGGTTGCGGCAGATGAAAAATTGCCGTTCACCCAACGCCAAATCGAAATGCGCGGTCACGCTATCGAATGCCGCGTGAATGCCGAAGACCCCTACAAATTCATTCCATCACCCGGGCGGGTGACGACTTGGCACGCGCCGGGTGGCCCCGGTGTGCGGGTGGATTCGCATTTGTACAACAATTATTTTGTGCCACCGAATTACGATTCGATGATCGGCAAAATCATTGTGCATGGCGATACGCGCGAGCAAGCAATGGCGCGGATGCGTACCGCCCTCGCAGAAACCGTGGTGGAAGGGATTAAAACCAATATCCCCCTGCACCGCGATTTAATGGTCGATGCCAAATTCATGGCGGGTGGAACGAATATCCACTACCTTGAACAATGGCTGGAAGAGCGTAAGCGGTAA
>CALMCD010000325.1 GCA_937863075.1 uncultured Rhodoferax sp.
CCCCCGCCCGAGCCGCAAACTCCGCCCTTAACGCCCGCAGCTTTTCACGCGGGTTTTCGCGGGCGGTGGCTTTGTCGAGGTTCATTTCTTCGATGAAACGGCTGGGCTTGGCTTGCACCATTTCGCGGCCTTTTTTGCGGCGGCGCGTCCAGCTTACCGCCAGACTTTGCTTGGCGCGGGTGATGCCCACGTACATCAAACGGCGTTCTTCTTGCAGGCGGATGGCGGTGTCGGCGATGGTGCTGGCATCGGCTTCGGGGTTTTCGTCAAGGCGGAACGGTAGCATCCCCTCGGTCACGCCGATCAGCATCACATGAGGCCACTCCAAACCCTTGGCGGCGTGCAGGGTGGAGAGTGTGACGACGTTTTGTTCCTTCTCGCCCTCGCTCAATGTGGAAATCAGTGCCACCGTTTGCGTGGCTTCTAACAGGGTTTGATTTTTATCGGCGCAGCGTTTGGCGATCCAATCGCAAAACTCGCGCACGTTCTCCCATTTGGAGGCAGCGAGGGTTTTACTGTCTTCGTTGTCCAGCAGGTAGGTTTCGTACTGGATGTCGGTCAGCCATTCGGATAAAAACGCCGACGCATCCGCCGCCCCCGTGGTGTGACGGGCGCGGTGTTGCAAATCGTTCACGTAGCGGGCAAATTCGTGCAGACCGCCCAGCGCCTTCGCGCCCAGCACTGCCGCTAAGGAATGGGAAAAAAGCGCGTCAAATAGGCTTTTCTTCGAGCGATCGGCAAAATCGCCCAGCACCGCCAGCGTTCGGTGACCGATGCCGCGTTTGGGCGTGGTGATGGCACGGATGAACGCCGGATTGTCATCATTGTTCGCCCACAGCCGCAGCCACGCGCAGAGATCGCGGATTTCAGAACGGTCGAAAAAGCTCGTGCCACCCGATACTTTGTAGGGGATATTCGCTTTGCGCAGCGCCTTTTCCAGCGGCTTGGCTTGGTGATTGGCGCGGTAGAGAATCGCAAAATCCTGCCAATCGGCATTTTTTGCCGCCTGCGCCCGCAACCCTTGAATACGGGCTACGGCGCGTTCGGCTTCGTGTTCTTCGTGGTCGGCATCGACAATGCGGACGGGTTCGCCTTCGCCCAAATCGCTCCATAAATTCTTTGGAAACAGTTTAGGATTCGGTTGAATCACATGGTTCGCCGCCCGCAAAATCGCGCTGGTGGAGCGGTAGTTTTGTTCCAGCTTGATCACCTTGAGCGCGGGAAAATCGACGGGTAATTTTTTGAGATTTTCTAACGTCGCGCCGCGCCAGCCGTAGATGGATTGATCATCGTCGCCCACCGCCGTAAAACGCGCCGAACGCGCATCTTTGCCCACCAAACATTTCAAGATGGCGTATTGCGTGGCGTTGGTGTCTTGGTACTCGTCTACCAAAATATGCCCCATCAACGCCTGCCAGTGTTGCACGACGTGCGCATGGTTTTGGAGCAACTGAAGCGGCAGGGTGATGAGATCATCAAAATCCACGCTCTGGTAGGCGGTGAGGCGTTCTTCATACTTTGCCATGACCGCAGCCGCTAAATGTTCGTCGTCGGTTTGGGCTTGGGCGATGGCTTGGGCGGCGTTGAGTCCGGCACTTTTCCACGCGCTAATCAAGAATTGCCATTGTCGGGCGGTTGCCGTATCGGTACTACCGCCCGCGTCTTTGAGGATGCCCAGCACATCATCGCTATCCAAAATACTGAATTGCGGTTTTAGCCCCAGCTCGCTCCCGTGCTGGCGCAACATTCGCACGCCCAGCGCGTGAAAGGTACAAATCACCACCTTTTGCGCTGGCTTGCCGATCAGTGCTTTAGCACGCTCGCGCATTTCGGCGGCGGCTTTGTTGGTGAAGGTGATGGCGGCAATCCGACCCGGCTCCATCCCCATTTGAATCAGCCGCGCGATTTTGTGCGTAATCACCCGCGTTTTACCCGACCCCGCCCCCGCCAACACCAAGCACGGGCCGTGCAAATAATTAACCGCTTCCTGTTGCGCGAGGTTTAAGCCGTGGGCAGCGTTGGAGGGGGATGAGGTCATGGGCAGTGGGGAAAGGTGGGGGGTTATTGGGGGAATCAATCGAATCCAGCGACAATCCTACCCCATGAACGAATCTTTACCCCCCCAACCCCGAAACCCCCTGCATGGCGTGACGCTGGAAGCGATTGTTACCGCGCTCTCGGCGCATTATGGTTGGGAGGATTTGGGCGTGCGCATTCCCGTTCGATGCTTTACGCATGATCCGAGCGTGAATTCCAGCCTGAAATTTTTGCGTAAAACGCCGTGGGCGCGGGAAAAGGTGGAATCGCTCTACCTTTTCATGCTGCGCGAAGCACGGCGCAACGGCACACAATAAGCCCTGAAACGGGATTGAGGGATTGCGAATTAACCCGCTAAACCGACATAGACGTTTTGCACGTCGTCATTGCCGTCAATCGCGGTGAGGAAGGCTTCGACTTCTTCCAATTCTTCGGCACTCAAGGTGGCGGGGTCGATCGGGTTTTTGGGTTTGTAGCCCAGCTTGGCGGACAGCACCGTGAAACCGTGTGCGGGCAGGGCGCGGCTGACCAAATCCAAATCGGCGGGGTCGGTTAAAAAGAGCGTCGTGCCTTCGGTGTCGCCGGCTTCAAAATCTTGCGCTCCGACTTCGATAGCAGCTACTTCAGCATCCGCGCCTGCTGCCGTCGGTTCGGCTTCAATCATGCCCAAGTGCGAAAAATCCCACGCCACTGAGCCGGATGTACCCAACTGCCCTTTACGAAACAGTACGCGCATTTCGGGGGCGGTGCGTTTGACGTTATCCGTCAGGCATTCGACCATCACGGCGACACGGTGCGGCGCGAAGCCTTCGTACATCACATGCTCGAAATTGATCGCCTCGCCCGTGAGTCCAGCACCTTTTTTGATAGCGCGGTCGAGCGTATCCTTGGGCATGGACACTTTGCGGGCTTGTTCCATCAGCAAGCGCAAGCGCGAATTGCCTGCGGGGTCAGCGCCATTGCGTGCCGCCACCATAATGTCTTTGGACAAGCGCCCAAACAGTTTTCCTTTGGCATTGGCCGCCAATTCTTTGCCTTTTGCTTTCCACTGTGCGCCCATGTGATTTTTCCTTATGCTGGGTTGAAATGAGGGTGAGAGCTTATCGTATTATTCGCGGCTTTTGGCACGCCAATAAGCATTTAAGGTGGCGATTTTGGCGGTTTCATCGACCAAGGGGAACGATTCCAAAATATGGACTAATTCTTCCTCGCTCAAATCATATAAATGGGCAATTAAACCATCCAATTCGGCACGCATACGGGTGCGGCGAATGGGGTCGGTTATACCGTCTTGATGCCCTTGTAAATCCATTATTTGAGCCAGTTTATCAAATTCGGGTGTGGTACAAATTAAACGTGCCGCACGTTGGGCAATGGGCATAAAACGCGAATCGGATGCAATAAGGCGTGGAATAGGCAACTGAAAAAGCATATATTGGTTAATACTGCTGGCTATTTTGTTGCGCAAAAAAGCATCCATAATAAAACTATTGGCAACGGCGGCTAAATAGATTTGTTCGGGCAGCGTTATCGTATCACCCGCCGCAAGATACAATGAATCAGCACCAAAAACATGGGGTGGTAATACTGTTGCCACTAAAGTGCGTTCATTGTGGTTGGATGCACTTTTACGCATGGCAAAACGATAGGGGAGTATTTTATGATTATCTTGCACTGTCACCCAAAACCGAGGGGCGGCATGGGTGGTATCAAATTGCCCTATCATCCGTCCTTCGTATAAAGGTAATCTTCCGGCGGCGGGTTCGGTGGTGAGCAGGTGCTGGTCGCTGGTGATATTCAAGGCACGGGTTAATGTGAGATTCCATACCCCTTCCATTCGCTCGCCCAGCAGGGGGAATTGCAGCATTTTTTCGGCAATCTGAATATCCAATTCATTCTTAAATTCCATCACCGAATGCGAATCGGGTGACAGGCGGCGGATGAAGTCAACGCTTAATTGCAATGCACCTTTTTGGGGAAATTGGGATAATTCTTCGATAGTATGGCGCATAAAGCTAGCTGGAAAATGGTGGGTTTGCCCCCCCTTGGTAAAATTCAAAACGACCAATTTGAAGCGATTATCAACCCCTTCAAAGAGGGATTTACCATTTGCAAAACAGAATAATCCTTGAATCTGCGTTTGCTCAAACAATAAATCGCGCACGCCTTTGGTTCCCAGATCGGTATAAATCCCGCTGGGCAATAGCATCCCACACTGTCCGCCTGTTCGCAATAAATGAAAACAGCGTTCGACAAACAAGGCGGGCGGGTTGATTTTAGGAGAGGTTTGGTGCTGGTAATCCAACGAATGGTCTGATTTTTTATACCAAGGTGTAATCCAAGAATGGCTATTTTTATCTTTAGGGGGGTGCGTCAATATAATATCAAAACCACCACCGTCTTGCATTATTTCAGGAAAATGCCTATTCCAATGCAATGGCTTTTTTTCTGCCGCTTTAGAATCCGCACGCATCTGCCCGAATAATGAGTTACCCACTATCAGATTAAATGGTATCGAGGATGTCGCTGGTAAATAAAGCGATAAGCGGGATCGGGTGCGTTCTATGGCTTCTTCCAAAATATCCACACCATGTAGATTATGGGTGAGAATATGGATTTTTTTTGCATCTAAATAAAAAGGCGTATCCAGCCCTTCTAAAAAACCTTTTTTATGGATAGTTTGATAGATATTTAATAAAATCTGAAAAGCAGCGACTAAGAATGCACCCGAACCCACGGCAGGGTCTAATAGTTTGATGCTGGGCAAGACCGTATTCACTAATTGCAGTGCGGTGGGCTGGTCGATTTGCTCTAATAAAGTATCAAGATTGTGATGGTGAAGTACGTTGATTTTTCCGGCAATAAAATGATAAATCGTGCGCTCGGTTAAAGAATGGATAATTTCGGGGGGGATGGGGGGCGTGTTTAGCGGGGGGTAGGATTCCAAGAATTGTGCCGTCGTATCGTTCATATCGTAAAAATTGCGGTAAGACGGGCTATTGTGGCATCGTCGTGTGATCCAGTCGCACACACGCGCTCG
>CALMCD010000326.1 GCA_937863075.1 uncultured Rhodoferax sp.
ATCGGCATCTCCCGTTAAGGGGCCACCAGCACCTTGGGGATTGTTTACGCGGTCGGCATCGGTATCGCCATCGTTAATCCGGTAATTCAATACCACACTGGGTGGTGGATTGTTATTGGTATTGCGGTAAGTAATCGACCGCAATACATCATTCACCAAATCATTGGTGGCACTGCTATTGAACGTAATTTGAAGTTGCCCACCCGTATTGGTGAAAGAGGCTACTCCGGCATTGGTTGTAAAGTCAAACGTATCATCGGCATTCGCTCCACCATCGCGCTTTACCGTCAAAACCGCATTTTCCCAATTATTCAGTGGAACCAACTCGGGGTCATTGAGAACGGCATTGCCATCGTCAATCTGCACCATCGTTCCATTTTCGATAAAGCTGATGGGTGTCCGACCCAAATTGGTAAAGGAAGGATTTTGGTTAATCAGACTATTGACCTTGATAAGGCGCGTAGTTTCTGAGACGTTTTGTGCCAAAACAGGTGCATCGGCATAGGGATCAATTGCTGTGGGAGGCACATTGGCTGTACCCACTGCACCATCGCTATTCAAGCCGCCATTGGCTCTGTCTTTATTGGTAATACTGCTATCCAACGCACCCGTAGCATCACGCAAACGGTCATCAACCACCACCTGCACACGGTAATTGGTTGCGGTGTTGGAAAATGTATCTGAAACCTTGATTTGCAAACCCGCAATATAGGTTTTGACTTCCGCTAACGTGCCACGCACCACCAATGCTTTGTCTACACCATCGTAGATGTTATCCACCACGGCGGTGCTGGGGGTGGAGGATGTAAAACGCACCTCTTGGTGTTGGAGCGCCGTCAAGGGCGTAGTTCCCGTTGCGGGTAACAAACGCACGGTTGCCTGAATGAAATCCGCTTCCCCGATGCTGGGATTGATATTCAAAGCACTGCCATCGGTATCGTCCACATCGGCGATTACAAATCCGGTAACGTCGATAAATCCATTGGCATCTTTGGGTGCAGCGGCAGAAATAGCAACCGCTGTGGCGGAGAGCGCATTGGTTACCGTGGGGGCATCATTCACCTCCAGAATCGCAATCGGAACCAACAAATCGGCGGGATTATTGGGTTGGCTACCTGCACCCACATCACTACCGTATTTTGAATTTGTATCATCCAATTTCACGGTTAAGGTGACATCGCCATCTACTGCGCCACCATTCAAATCGTGGTTGATGTGGGGTGCAGTTTGGTAGTACAGCGAATTGTTCAGAACCGTTTGAATATCCGATGCTTTACCCGTCAGCGTAACCATTCCGGTCGTATCGCCTGCCACCGTGACACCGCTCACGGATGTATCGACACCCGCCGTGCCATTACCCACATCCAGCTTGCCACTGGGGACGGATAAGGTCACCACCACATTCGTGCCAAAACCCGCCGATTCAGGGTCACTCACCACAAAAGTGCTGTTGATTTTGGAAAGTGCATCCTCCACCACATTAGCCGGTGTACCAGTTAATGTGGGTAATTCATTGACGGTAGATGCCCGAATTGCCACCGTTTTGGCATCGATATTGGAATCATTGCTGGGAACGGTAACGGTAGTCGCCCAGTCATGCACCGTATTGGGAACGGGAAGCGTGCCAGCCCCCGGGGTGATTTCTTGGTTCACTGTACCACCATTGGCAAGCGGAGTGGTGGTATTGGTCAAAGCACCCACACTATCGCGCAAACGGTCATCGGCAATCACTTGAATTTGGTAATCCTTATTCAAATCATCGTTAAACGTCACGGTCAAACCTGCCAATGCGGCATTGACTTGTGCTTTCGTTCCTTGAATTTGCAGGATTTTGTCGGTGGCATTGCCTGTTTTCAACACGGTGACCGAACTACTCACCAAGGTACTGGACGTGATGGACGCACCATTGGGAAACTCGGTGGCATAGTTAGCGATAGGCGTGCCATCTTTATTCAAAATACGCACGGTTGCTTGCAAGAACTCGGTTTCACCGGTTTGGATGCCGTTGTCCAAATCGGGGTCTGTCACACTGAAACCCGATACCGGATTATTCGCGGGAACCAAGCTGTCGATCACGATCGGCGCAGTGGGTGCGGTCACCACGGGGCGGTCGTTTGCAGAGGCTAATTGAATCCGGAACGTGTTGTAATTTGGATCACCCGTGCCCCCATCGTAAACCACCGCATCGCTGACGATGAAATGGAATTTATCGTTATAACTGGCATCCCCCGGGAACACGACGGGCGCGGCAATTTCCGTACCGTTGTGCTTGTAGGACAGTTTACCGTTCATGATGTCTTGTTGGGTGAAGCTCGTTCCAACACCCAAAATCGATCCATTCAAGATCAACGAACCCGTAGCTGGCAAACCTTTAATGACATACTGGCGCTGAATGGTAGTGCTGTCAGGGTCTACTGCGGTCAATAAGCTGGGCGTGATAACGGTTTGGCTACCTTCCGTCGTCACCAAAATTTCGTTCACCCCGACCAATGCACCGCCATCGGTAATGGTTGCGGGAACGGTAGGGTCGGGATCGGCGGGTTTATCCGCAATCGCCGGTGGGTCGTTGACGGTGATGATTTTGATAACCGCCGTAACTTCTTCACTCTGGTTGCCCTGCACCGTATTGGTCGTATTCGTGGGTGTGCTGGTATCCGTCACGAAAACACTGCCACTGGGTGCGGCCAAATCATCCCGCACCAAATACTTGAAGCTGACCTGCGCACCACCTGAATACGTGAGCGGCTCGGTGTCGTCATGTAAATAGCGCAAGCCCGATGTTTCTCCATCTACCGCAGTCGTCAAAAGGGATTGGGGCAACCACTCGGTGGTGGTGACATCCACCCATGCACTGCCATTCCAACGCTGTAATTGACCGTGGAATTTGGCGGCATTACCCGTTTCAGCGGGTAAGGATGTGGGTTTGAACCACAAAAAGTCAATCTTGCCTTCGGCGGTATTGGCACGTTTATCCGCATCAACTGTACCGTTGGACAACAAACTGCCATCCACATCCGACATACCAATCGCAGCAGCACCCAAACGAACGCGGCTAGCGGCATCGGTGGAACCATTCCCTTCTCTCACCGTAACGGAAGAACCCGCATTCCCGCTGGGTCGATCATTAGTCGGTTTGATGCCAATGCTAAAAACACCGTCGTAATGGTGGGTCGTACCATCGCTCACCTTGTAATTAAAGGTGGATGAGTGAATTTCACTGCCATCGGATACAAAACGAATTTTGCCGTCATCAATATCTTTTTGGGTGAATTGACCATTCAAGTGCAAATCTTTCCAAGAACCACTGACCTTGGTTTGAATCGTGCCATTGGTCGGATTGCTGGTAATGGTGTAGACCGTCTCCGAGGCGGGTAAGTCAAGGGTGGCAATCACCACATCACTCGAATCTTTTACTTGACGCTGAATTTGGTAAGCCAACATCTGCTTGGTAATGAGGTAATCATCACCCGTCGCATTCACATTCGCCTCCTGCCAATCCGCCCCTGAAACCAGGTTGGTATTGGTCATACCGTTCAATGGGGTGAACAGGTACGTCATGGTGGTGTTGATAATTTCCCCATAATTATTCGTGGGGTCGCGTGGAACCCCTTGGTAATCAGCCGATGTTGTTACACCCACCGCACGGGTATCGGCAGTAGATAAGCCCGTGATATTGAAATAGAACGACTGATTGGCAATCGCACCAGATGGTGTATCACGCAAACCACCTTCACGCCCATCGGTTACGGGATTTGTAAAGATGTTGTAGCCAAATGCCGAATCCCGTACCGTGAAGGTAAACCCATCCGGCGTAATCGTCGGAGAATCCGCTACATCGGTTGTTTGGTAATAACGAACTTTGCCTGCTTCCAAATCGGCCTGTGTAAAGCGTCCCGACTTACCCAAAACCACCCAACCATCATTCGCTGGCCCGCCCGTGCCGACATTCAGTTGAATTTCGCCTTCTGTGGGGCGTGTTTCAATGGTGTAAACCAAATTCTCAATGGGTGTGGTTTCGTTCAAATTAGATAACCGACGATCCGCGTCACTGATTTTTAACATGGCGCTGGTCAACACCAATTTTTGTGCCTCGACCACGCCCAATGCCGTACCGCTTGTGGCATGGGCATTCAGCAGCGTCGGATCATCGTTATTGGGGACGATGCTCAATGTGATGTTGGATGTACCTGTCAGGGCAGAACTAGAACCTGCGCCACCCCCTGCATCTTTGACGCTAATCGAATAAGAAGGACTGGTAACCGTGACTCCATCCAAACCTGCGGGCCAATTAGGTTCTTTCCCGTCTTGCCAATACATGAAACTGTACGAGAAAGAAGCAAACGTATAAGTCCCCGATGTCGATAAAGTGAAGCTACCACCATTGGTAAATTCTTCTCCTATATTCCATACCCCATTAGCATTCGCATCCCAGAAGAATTTACCTTGGCTACCATTTTGGAGATTGCTGATTTCTACTGACGTTACGTTACTCCAGTTATCAAAAGCATCCCCCCAATCAATAATGGTGTTCATATCCGGTGGATTAAGCGCCTTCACCTGCCCTTCAATCATGTCCAGCGCACCGCTGATGCTGGGCGCGAAGTTTTTCGGCGCAATGATGATGTCAATTGTGCCCGACCGCACGCCTTCCGCGCCGTCGTCAATGGTGAGATTAAAACTATCGGTATCGTTCGCGGTTAAATCCGTACCGTTGTGTTTGTAGGTTACTTTGCCAGCCTGAATATCGGTCACCGGAACGGAAGAACCGATCACCAACACGCTACCGTTGTAGCTCAAGGTTCCTTTCGTGGGCAGCGAGTCGATTTTGGTCATCAACTGCTGAATCACCTGCCGATTATTGGCAATATCCACATCCAAGTTACCCTCGCTGCTCGCCAGTTGCGCCAAACCAAGGGCAACCGTTCCGCCTTCAAAGGTCAAAGCCGGAGTCTTGGTAGTCATATCCGGCGCGTGGTTGATCGGCGTTACCAAGACGGAGGTCGTTAAATTAGAAGTCGCTGAACCGTCATTGCTTGTAATCACCAAACTGGCCAGTGTGGTGTGCGTACCATCGTTAAAAAAGCTACTTGCTGGGGTGAATGTCATCCCGTTGAGTGCCGCAGTCGCATCCGTTGCCGATGCCGTGAAGCTAATCGAGCCCGTTCCATTGCCCGTTAATAAGGTCAATCCAGTCGGTGTTGCGCCACCCGCTAGGGTAATCGTTCCCGTGGATGCCGTAATGGTGACCGTTTGGCTATTGAGTGCATCGCTATCGGCAATACTGATGCCCGCGATGGTTGCCGAACTACCTTGCGGCATCGTGCGTACCAAGGGCTGAACCGTATCGGTGATTGTGGCTGCTGCCAATGCCTCACTCAAGCCCAACTGACGCGCTGCACTCTCCAATGACGATGCTTCAATGAAACCGGTTTGGGTTTCCAGTACCCAATCACCACCCT
>CALMCD010000327.1 GCA_937863075.1 uncultured Rhodoferax sp.
CCGATGCCGTCTACCACCGCCCCCAAATGCCCTATACGCAGCAACTGCTGGGGGCTATTCCGAGGGGGTGGCAAGCACTGGTTACCTAAGCATCCGATGCCCTGAATCAAAGCCGCCCGTCAGGTGCTGCGGTTACCATCAAGGAACCTTTTTTTCAGGATTTTTTTCATGTTTAGTAGTCTGATGCCGCCACGCGGAGAGTTTTTTGAATTACTGGCCAATCATGCCGATCAAGTGGTGTTGGGAGCCAATTCCACCCTGCGCCTGATTAACAGTTTAGGGCTGGGTTCTGAGGATATTCCGGTACTCGTTGCAGAAGTAAACTTGAGCGAGCGCAATGGTGATCAAATCAAATCGCAGTTGATTACCTTGTTGCACCGCTCATTTACCACCCCCATTAACCGCGATCAAATCCACGCGCTCACCATTGAGCTGGATAACGTACTCAATACCCTGAAGTACGTTGCCAATGCCGTCGCCATGTACAACGTTCAAGAGTCTACCGCCGAAGCGCGAGAACTCGCGGCGTTGAGTGCCGATGCCTGTATGCGTTTAAGCCGTGCCGTCAAAGGCTTGGCCGATAAAAAGCGCACCCCCGAAATCAAAGAACTGTGCCGCGCCATTGACGCGATTGAATCCGAAGCCGACCGTGTTCAGCGCAAAGCCATTGCCCAACTGTTTCAAGACGGCGGCAATATCTGGACGGCGATGAAAATGCGCCAGTTTTATTCCCTGCAAGAAGATGTTCTGGATTGTTGCCAAGATGCCGCCAAAACGATTGAAGAAATTTTGATTGAAAACTCGTAAGGCATTGGGAATTTATGGAACATCTCACTATTAGTATGTGGTCACTGGTGCTGCTCGTTGCAGTCGCACTGGCATTTGACTTCATGAACGGGTTTCACGATGGCGCGAACTCCATTTCCACCATCGTGGCCACCGGCGCATTAACGCCTAAACAAGCGGTCTTGTTTGCAGCGGCTTTTAACTTTATCGCCATTTGGGTTTTTCAACTCAAGGTAGCCGCCACCATCGGCAAGGGGACGGTTGACCCGCAGTTTGTCGATCATTACGTGATTTTTGGGGCGCTCATGGGGGCGTTGGCGTGGAACATTATTACGTGGTACTACGGCATCCCCTCCTCGTCCTCGCACGCGCTGGTAGGCGGGTTGGTGGGGGCTACGGTCATCAAGGCGGGTGGTTTTTCCCCGATTGTGTGGAGCGGATTTGGCAAAATTTTGTTATTTATTGTGATCTCGCCTTTGGTCGGATTTTTGATTGGCGGGCTGCTCATGGTGCTAGTCGCTTGGATATTCCGGCACAAAACACCGTATCAGGCGAGTAGTTGGTTCCGTTACGGGCAACTTTTTGCCGCAGGCGCTTACAGTTTGGGACACGGCGGTAACGATGCCCAGAAAACCATCGGTATTATTTGGTTGTTACTGATTACAGCGGGCGTTTCGACCACCGATGTATCTACCTTGCCGACTTGGGTTGTCTATGCCTGCTACGGTGCGATTGCATGGGGAACGTATTTGGGTGGATGGCGCATCGTCAAAACAATGGGCAGCAAAATCACCAAGCTGAATTCGGTCAGCGGTTCTTGCGCTTCGATGGGCGGGGCGATTAGTTTGGGCTTGGCAACGCTGGGCGGTATTCCGGTTTCCACCACGCACACCATCACGGGTGCGATTGTGGGCGTAGGAACGGCGCAGGACGTAAAAGCCGTGCGCTGGGCGATGACCCTGAACCTTATGGTGGCATGGGTACTCACCATTCCGGCATCGGGGCTGATTGCGGCGTTGTTTTGGTATATCGGTCGGAGCTTTTTATGAAACCAAAAACTGTACTTGAACGGGATATGTTCTTCACGCTGCTGGCAGCGCATACCGACCGTTTAGTCGCCGGAGCCAATGCCGCCGTGCGTTTATTTGCGTGTTTGGATCAAGAAGGCATCCAGTCCAAACAAATCGCCGCCTTGGTGGAAGAAGTGAACCGCAACGAAAGCAGCGGTGACGAAATCAAAGCCGATTTCACGCATTTGCTGTACGAATCGTTCACCACACCGCTCAACCGCGACCAACTGCATACGCTGATTCTCGACTTGGATCGGGTGTTGAATACCGTGCAAAACGTGGCGAATGCCATCAGTATGTACAACATCACCCACTCAACCCCCGAAGCGCGTTCTTTGGCGACCTTGAGCGCGGATGCCTGCGTCAAACTCAATCGTGCCGTGTTGTCGCTTTCCAATCGCCAGCAGATGCGCGAAATTGCCCAACTGTATCCCCAGATTGATGATCTGGAAGCGCAAGGCAGCGGCATCATGCAAGAGGCGGTAGCGCAATTATTCCGCGCCGAAGGGGACGAAGCCGCCGCATGGAACGCCATGCGAATGCGTCGCCTGTACCTCACCCAAGTCGCGGTGCTAGGAAAATGCAAGGAGGCCGCGCGTACCTTGGAAGAAATCTTATTGGAGAACGCCTGATGCGTTGGCCTTGGCACAAAAAATCCAGTTTGGATCGCTTGGTTTTCTCGTGGTCGGGGGGGGTGTTCGCGTATGTGCGGGCATTGGCATCACCGAACACGGGGGGATTGGCACAGTTTACGATTCAACAAATGGGCGTTTTGCACCAAGGCGATCGGGTATTCGATGATTTCATCCTTGAACTGCGCGGGCTGGGACTCAAAGGGCTGATTGCGCACGGTATGTTGCGGCTGGATCAATACCAGTTGCTGCAAATTGATTCCCCGCCCGTTGCACCGGAAGAAGTGCGATCCGCCGCCCGTTACCAAATCAAGGACATGGTTCACGCCCATCTGGATGACATCACGCTGGACGTGATGAAGGTGGGCGATGGTCAGCAAAAAGGCACGGGCAACTTGTTCGTGGTGGCGACGCTCAATGAAGTCGTGCGCGGTCTGAACACGCTGGGCGATGCGTTGAACTGGGAAATTCCCGTGATTGATATTCACGAAACCGCCCAACGCAATCTCCAAACGCTGGTTGCGCTAGCAGAAAATCATCTCGATAAAGCAGAAGCCGCCTTGTTGTTATCCGACGAACGCCAAATCACCTTCACCATTACCGCCAATGAAGAATTGTTTTTGTCTCGCCGCTTGGAATTGCCCGCTGGCTTTTGGCAAGCACTCAGCGGCGGTGCTGAATGGGATATGACCGATGCCGAACGCGCCCAGCGTTTCGTGCTGGAAGTGCAGCGTTCGATGGATTTGTGGGATCGCACTTGGTCGCACCGTCCGCTGGGTGGCTTGCGGGTGTATGCGGGGGAACACTCTGCCGCGTTTGCTACTTGGTTAGGGCATGAAATTGGACAAGTAGTCGGCACAATGGATTTTCATCCCTACTTCACGGGTTTGGATAGTTACCCCATCCCCGATCAAACCCAATGCCTGCCCCTGTTGGGCGTGTTACTGCGTACCGAAACCCGCAAACTTTAATATGGCACAGCAAATCAACCTCAGCACCCCCATTCTGCTGACGCAGAAGCGGTATTTTTCAGCGCATACCATGCTGGTGGCGTTGTCGGTATTCGTGGTGTTCGGGGGGATTGGGATGGCCGTTTGGGTTTGGAATTTCCAGCAAAGCACGGATTCCATGAACGAAACCGTGCGGGCGCAATCGTCTGAATTGGATAAATTGCGCCTTGCCATCACCCAAAACCGCAGTATTCACCAGCAACCGATAACCGCCTTGCAGACCGAATTACAACAACTCAAAGCATCTGTTGCACAGCGTGAGAAATTGCAACAATTCCTCCAAGAGGGTGTACTTCCGGCGGGTTCGCGCTATTCTGATCGTCTGGACTGGATTGCACGCAGCATTCCAGCGACGGTCTGGATTACGGGGGTCAAAATGGACGGCACGCATTTCGATGTCAGCGGTTATACGCTGGAGCCATCCGCCTTGAGCGAGTGGCGCACCAAGTTGGCGCAAAGCCCACTCATGCAGGACATGGAATTGGCAGCGATTCGGGTGGAAAACGTTCGCACTACCGCAGGACGGGAACGCTGGTCGTTTCAGTTGCGCAACACGGTAGTCCACCCCCCCGTGCCGAAGGAGCAGAAACCATGAAAGCGTGGTGGAAAATTCAATCGGGTCGCATCAATGCGTTAAGCCTGCGGGAACGGGCTTTTCTATTCGTCACGCTGATTATTTGCCTGTTGGCACTGGCCGATACCCTGTGGATTTCGCCCACCCAAGCAGCGTATCGGCAAACCACCTTGAAACTCTCGACCCAAAACGAAGAATTGCAGCGTTTGCGGGTTGAATTGGGTTCGCTCTATAGCCGCGCCGCTACCAGCAATCTGGCGACCGACCCGAACCAAATTTTGCGCAATGACATCAACACCGCCAAAGAACGCCTGCAAGTGCTGGACAAAGCAATCAGCGAACTCACGCAGCGTGCGCAAAATGCCCGTTCGATTGAAGCACCGCTCATGGAATTTTTGCGCCGTCAAGAGGGTCTCACGTTGCTGGGTACGCGCACCTTGGGCGGTGGGGATACGACCCCCGAAACAGCGGGTTTATTATCCATTCTGTCTATTGCTTCAGGTACATCGCCCAATCTGAATAAACGGGGATTGGAATTACGGGTAAGTGGCAGTTATCCGCAGTTAAGCCGCTATGTGCGCACATTGGAAGAAGCCCTGCCCGATTTGCGTTGGGGGCAACTAGAAATACGGAATACACCTATTCCATCGGATAAACCATCGGATAAACCGGAATTAACCGTGCAGGTTCACGTTGTGGGGGTTTCACCATGAAATACATCGTGTTACTGGGGGTTACGGTATTATGGCTCCCCTTTGCGACGGCACAGGCGCTGCGTGATCCCACCGTTCCGCCGATGGAAGCGGGGTTGCAACCGAGCATCACCTCCGATGAATCGGGTACGCCCACCACATTCCTTGAGCGCGAAGGCATGACGGTGGTGGTGCGCAATGGTCAATCGTATGTGATGCGGGGCAGTCACTTGATTGCGCTGGGTACGATGGTGGATGGAAAAAGGCTGGAGAAAATTACCGAAACAGAAATCTGGTTACGTGATGGAAAGCAGCACATCAAAGTGCCGCGTTTCATGTCTGATATTCAAATACGCTCCGCCCCTCCATGAAACCATTACTTCCTCTTTGTGCCAGATTGCACGCTGCCATCGCGTTGATACTGCCCGTACTGTTACTGGGTTGCACCGCCGATCGCGGTTTGCGCACCCCCGATGTCAGCGAGGCGGTGCGTACCGAATTGGCTTCCCTACCGCCCCCCCCCGCCCCCCCCCCACCCCCCCCCCCCCCCCCCCCCCCCCCGGCCGCGGCCCCCCCCGGGGGACCC
>CALMCD010000328.1 GCA_937863075.1 uncultured Rhodoferax sp.
CCGGCTAATTATGTCCGGTTGCAATGATTTTACATGATAAAACCATTTTTGTCAATCCCCCAAAATAAGCATTTTGAAAACTCGATAATTTGTTCTGATTCCGTTCTATTCCTACTTACTGCATTCTCATTCGTCGCAACGGCTGCACGATCAGCCGCGCCACTTCACTCGCTCGCAACGCGTTCGCCAGCACGAACTGGGGTGCGTTGCTGTCTGCCCAAAATTTGGGTTGGTTGCTGTTATCGCACAAATAGGCAAAGATTCGGCAGCGTCGTGTCAGTTCGATCAGTCCTTCGTGCATCTCGGTTCTGTTTTTCATGGTGACTCCATCATAGCATGGCGATATTGAAAATAACGTCACTTTTATAATATTGACCAGTTGGAAAATTATCTATACCTACAATACCACGCCTGATCTCGAAATCCCGCAAAAACCGAAAAATAAAAAAGAGAGGGGAGGGTCTGCATTTCACAGACTCTCCCCTCTCTTTTTTATAGCCATCAAGTGCGGTTTTTGGGCGACACAATAACCATCGCTTGGGTGATAGCTGATCAAAACCAGCATATGCCTCGCACCCAACCCAGGCATGTAACGGGGATTGGAATTGAACCAATTACCTCATGGTTATGAGCCACACGAGCTGCCGATGCTCTACCCCGCTATGATGACAACGGAGAATGCGCCACCCCGTCGCCTCCCACTCTTTCGTCTGCCATCATCGCATTGACATCCAGAATGGGCACAGCTTTAAGACTGACCTAGCCTTTCGGCACCACTGATACCAGCAGCTTTCAGTCATAAAATCCGCAACATTTGAGCGTGCTTATCGCATAGGCTTTGCGGATGTACTGCCTGATTTTAGCACAAATATTCTGTGCGTTCAAGTGTCAAATACGAAAACGTTTTCGCATTTGACGAGAGGGCGGAGGGGTGGGCAACATCAATGGGGGTCTACTCCTCGCCACCGTTCGCTGGGGCGTTCGTTTTGTCGTTCGGTGGTGTTCGTTCGGCGTTCGCTACCGGGGGAAATACCCCCTTATCCGCCATCACCGAACGCCGAACGAACACCCATTGGGGAGCCAGACACCCATAAGGAAATCACGCGCAAATGCGAAAACGTTTTCGTATTTGCGCACATCAAAACACATCCAATCCCCACGTGCGCAACTCGTCCAGAATCCTTTGGATTGTGTCACGCGTGACCACGTTGTGCCAGGTCAGGCGCTTGGCGTAGTGCGCTCTTTCTGGCGTGTCGGCGTGCCACTGCGCCCACGACCAGAGCACCCCAGACAATAGATTGCGCTGGGCTTCTGTGAGTGGAAGCCCGGCATGGAATCGCTCAATTGCCCGGACAAGCGAGGGGAAGCGATGGGTGCATTGTCGCCAGTCTACCCAAAGCAAACCCGTCTCGCGATTGTAGTGCACTTGTGCTTTGGTGCGTTGGATGGCAAGCTCGATCTCATCCTTGCTCATGCGTCGCAGGCGGACATCGGCGCGGTTCTTTTCCCACGCGCAAAGCTTGGATATGACAGGGAAGGATAAGCCGACCGCACGCGCCAGGAGTATCCAGCCATCCACGCGGTCGCTCCAGGGGATAGTCTCGGCTGCCCCCTTGCCGCGGAAAAACTTCAAGCGCGGATCTGTGGCGACCGAGCGCAACACGTGCCAGTTGCCATAATCGACGGCAGGAATGATACCGCGTCGAATCTGATTATTGATATGGGATAGGCTTACGCCATGATACGCGGCGACCTGTCCCACGGTCCACCACTCGTCATTCCAACGTCGGCGCTGGCGTTCGATGAGCGACTTGATATACGGGTCGCGCACGCGCTCAATTTTGAAGTATAGCCAGTTCTTTGGATTGACCGCGAAGCGGATTAAGTCCTGGCGGTGAACGACCACAATCTTGCGATTAGCAGGAAGTGGGCGACCGCTCAGAAATTTAAACTTCTCAATCCAGCCCGTGATTGTCTTCACGCATGGAATGCCCAGGGCAATCGCCACCTGATTGCATGGCAGCCAGTCAGGATGACGTGTGGGGGCAGGTAGGCGCATTTCTCGTTCCCAGTGGATGTGGATGCCTTCCACGGTTCGCCCCAGATGGTCCGCCATCTGCTGTTCGCTCAACCAACCAAGATTCTGGCGTAGGTACTCTTCCTCCTCATCTGTCCAGCCAGCGCGTTTGGCGGGAGTGTGCCCGGCAGCGTGCGAAATGATGGCTTTGGGGTCGTAGCCTCTGGCTGCCATCCAGTTGAGTGGTGCGCCGGTGCTGACCTCGCCGTATATCACAGCATCGTCGATAAGCTCGTCAATGAAATCCATAATGCCACCCCACCTATGCCGCCACTGCCAGCCGTTGCAATAAAGCGACTGCTGGGCACTCTTTGCAGATTGACAAATCTTTGTTGACCGCCGACTTGCGCATTGAGCACTCTTTGCACGTGCTCGATGCGGCCTGCGTGATCAGCCACCACGCAGGCTCAGGCGCGCCAGGCGCGCGCGGGTTGGCGTCGCAGGCGTCGCACATGCCCTTTGATGCGGCACGCACAACATCCCACTTCGCGGTGGCTTTGTTGTCCGTGCGATAGACCGCACGCTTGGCAAGGGCGAGGGCAGGGACATCTTCCGTTTGCGCCTGGGCTTGGTTCTGAAGGCTCTCGTTCAGACGTCGGCACGCGTTGACAATGGCGTCGATGCCAATGCCGCTGCGCGCCATCTTCTCGCCCAGCTTGACGCGGGTTTCGCTATCTTCGATAGAAAGCAGCGCATCCACGACGCGTGGGTCTTTGGGCAGCTTGCCAGCATCAACGAGTACCAACAACTCTTCGTTGAGTTCCAGTAGGCGCAAGGCGATACGGACGCGCTCTGTGTAGGTGCCGATTTTGTCAGCGATGGAGCGGTTGGATAACCCCATCTCTTTGAGCTTGCCACAGGCGCGAGCGAACTCAACCGGGCTCAATTCCTCGCGTTGGGTCGATGTGACCAGTGCTTCAATCAAGTGCCGGGTATCGGCGTTCTGCTCAATTGGTTGGCGAATGATAGCCATTAACTCATGGATGCCCACCAACTCGGCGGCACGCCAGCGGCGTTCCCCATCGACGACGATGTAGGTGCCATTGCCCGCGTCATCAACGATCAGCGGGTGAATCTGCCTGCTCTCCTTCATGCTGTTGCCAAGCCCTAGCAGGGCATCCCTGTCGAATATCTTGCGCGGCTGTTGGGGATTGGGCACCAACGTGCTGGTCGCCAATAGTCTCATTTCTGGCTCAGTTTTTGTCTGCATTTTTGTCCCTGTTTTTGTCTGTGATTTTTAGCGTTCGGCGTTCGTTCGGTGACGAATGGAGAGGGTGTTTTCTTCGGTAGCGAACACCGAACGAACGCCACCGAACGCCTCAGCGAACGGTCTACCGAACGGCTTTTCCCGTCCCAAATGCGAAAACGTTTTCGCATTTGGGACGGGAAAATGGCGGGGAAATTAGAAGTTGATTTCGTCCGAATCGACATCTACGCCTTCTGGACTGACGGGGTGAACTGGGCAGCCCGCGGGCATGTCGGTAGTGAATGGCGGCATGTTGATGCAATAGATTCCGCCAGCGTAGAACTCTCTGGCGAATGGCAAGCAACTATCAACGGCTGGTGGTTCGGCTGTATACGTTGCTACAGTTTCGGCGTCCAGGAAAGCGCCGATTGCCCTTGGCTTCATTTTTCCGAAGTCATACACTTCCAGAATTGCGCCCGGCTTTGTCGCTGCTGCGACAACCTCGTCGAGTGAGCCAATGCAATGCACGCTATAAATGGCGTCGCTTTCCTCGTTGTTGCTACCAGTGTAGCCAATGGGTGAGTATCGGACGCGCACCACGCTGAAGGGTTTCCATAATCGGGCGGTTTCTTTCTTCGCCCACTCCACCAGGTCGGCGCGCCATTTCTCTACGGCGGCGTTGTACTCAGTTTGCTTGCGCTCTTTTTCTGCTCGCTGCTTGATGTGCTTCTCGTTGTCTTTTTCCCATTGCGCAAAGAGCTTGCGGGCAAGCCCTGGATCGACGGCACTTACGTACTCGCGCCAGCGAAAAGCGTCGTCAACATATTGGCTCTCTGTGCAGTTGGCGAAGCAGCGAGAGTACTCTTTGATGACGTCTTCCTTCCATTGACTCATTCGGTTCTCGGCTATGTCGGCGTCAAGCTCTTTGAGTTGGAGGTAGGTGGCGTTGGCTCTCTGGGCATCGCTCACTATCCAGTTGCGGGGAGCCAGTAAGCTTTCGATGCGTCGGGCGCGACTCGCCGCGGCCACTTCGTCCCGCTTCGCCTTCCATTCTGGGAAGATTCGATTGGCGTGAAGTAAGGCGTCTGCCAGGGTGACGTTAGGGCGTCCAAAATCGAAAGATGAGCGATCGTTCAGAATGTCGCGCCCGAACGTGCAATAGATTTTCGCGTTGGGCGACCAGTGGAACTCCATTGTTGCAAGCTCAAGCTCGTCGGACTGGACAACCAGGGAAACGCTATTGATTCGCCCATCCTTGTCTGTCGTATATCCAGTTCCGGGCTGACGAATGGCGTCCATCTCGTCGCTAATATCACCGAACAGGCTATCGAGGTCATCTTTTGCCTTGCGTAGAGTTTCAGTGTTTTCCGTATCGAGTTTCGACTTCTTGTCGGCGGCGGCATCGGCGGCGTCTGTGCGTTTTTGTTTAATCAAGTTGGCGATCATGGGTACTGCTCCTTTTTTGAAAATAGAAATTGATTAGAAAAGTTATGCTTGCTGCGCTGCCTTGTAGTGCAGCGTGATCTTTGTTCCTGAATCCGTCTCTTCGTGAGACAGGGATGCCGGGACGCTCTTCCCCCACTGCGCCAGGATGCAGCCCGCCAGCACCATGCGATGCGTTGCCACCGGGCCGATGGCTGAAATTACTACGTCCCGACCATCGACAAAGCTTTTGGCGATTGCCCCCGCCAGCTTCGTTGGGTCGGTGTCGCGAGACACTGGAAAAGAATTTTGAACTATTGAAAGGCTTGAATCTTCAGGCATGGAACTCCTTTTGAAATATGGGCTTGTCGGAGTCACAAGCCCAAGATGATTAACTGACCACTGGCACTCCTGGCATCACCTCACAGAACCCTTGCACCTTGATGTTACTCGCCCAGATGCTGACGAAGGTTTCGATGCCTGGACTGTAATATCCTGGCTCGATTCGCTGGTAAATGCCCAAACTGTCCTGGGTATACTCGACCGCGTGCCAATCGGCTGGGTCGAAGACGACTTCTGGGTCACGCATGGCGTCGCCGTTCTGTCGGTAATAATGGGCTACGCTGACGTAGCCCTCTGACGTTACTTCGATTACGAGTCTCATGTAGGGCTCGTTCGTGACACTCAAATAAAACTCGTCATGGGTCTCCACGGCCTTCCAGAACTTTTCCGTCATGGCATGGTTGGCGATGATGGTCTCTACGACTGTTTGCATTTTCATGAATTCACCTCCATCGAGATTGAAACTGGGAGTTCGATAACGAGACCAAAGTCGCTGGCGACCTTGCGCATTTGCGCTTCAATTGTCCAGGTGGCAAACCCTTGCGGGGCAGCGAAGAGGCAGGAATCGACCTGCATTAATCCACATACGCTGTCGTAAGCAGATTGATCGTTTCGCTTGGCTTCATGGGTTTTGGCGTTGTGGAATTTGGTGATTCGTGCGAATGCGTTGGCGTGGGTGCTGTTTGTTGAGGCTTTCATTTTCGTTTAATCTCCAGTTTAGGCACTTCAAGTTTGGTACCGCAAAATCAAATGTATTTATAGTGTACTCGTTTGTGAATGTATTTTATGTAGGCGAAATTACAATTCATTAGCGATTTTAAAAATTCACCCCAGAAAATGGCAAAAAAAAAGAGACCAGATCGCCCGATCTGGTCTCTTGAAATGCGAAAACGTTTTCGTATTTGGCTATTTGGTTCGTCGCTGGGCAAGCTCTTGGCGCGCCCGCGTGATGTACTTTTCCGCGTCGGCATTCGCCATCTCTGGTGTGACGCGTGCCTCATCTTCATTGATGATGGCTACGCTGATACCGTTCTTATACCGAACGACCAGGTCAGTGCCCGGCACTTGCGCAACGTCGGCAATGTGCAGGTCGGCGTCTTCTGGCTTGCCCGCAGCCAGCCACTGCTCGAATTCCTCGACCTCACGGACGAGAAAGCGCGCTTGTGGACGAGATTTCCCGATGCGCTGAAAAAAGCTCGGCAGGAGCTTGCCGTAGCGCCGACGATAGTACCAGACGCCCGCCTTGGCAAGGTTTAGCCGTTCCATGAGTTGGGTGAGATCGAGCGATGGCTCGGAAGTTTCGTTGCTGCTTGACGTGCTAAAGCTCCTTTCCTCCATAAATGCCCTCATTTCGTCGATTTGTGGGCGCTCAAACATGGTGCGCCTGCCCAGCTTACCGCGTGGTCGAAAGCTGGGATTGTCGCCACCGAACTTGGCGACGGCCTGCCGGAAGGCTGCGTAGGGGATGCCCAACGCGTCGGCAGATTGCTCATAGGTCATCCAGTTGCCCTCCTCTGTTTCTTTGCTGACATCGATGTAGTCACTCATTGTTCACGATCCTGTAATGGCTGATAGGTCAAAAGTATTGTTTCCAGCATACACGAAAAACAATACGGTTTATAGTATTAACGCTTACTACTTTTGCATGTCTCCTCCTCATTCAACAAGTCGTTGCTTGCCCCGCACGCAGCGCAGCAATACGGCTCAACGGGTCCACTGGTGGCAAACGCCTCCATGCAATGTTCGCAGCGCCAGAACCGTGGGCGGCTGGGGTAGTCGTACACTTCGCAGTAAGTGCGTAACTTTTCAGTTGCCGACAATGGGATTAAAAACGGCAACATCTCGCGCCCTTCGCCCAGGTGGGCATCAATCTCCAATTGCAGCAATGCCGGTGCGTGGTCGCTACAAACTGCCCAGACGGGGATATAGCCAGTCGGCAGCATAGCGGGCACCCATAGCAAAGATTGCGCAAAGCCAGCGCCCTGGGTGGCTTTGACGCGCACGCCAATGATCCATCGATAGGCTGCCGGGTCGACGCGTTGCAGTATCTGGCGTTGCTGGCTGCGCGTTTGCGGGGATAGCGGCGGCAGGGTGATTTTACTCATCGTCGCCACTCCGATGGGCTGCGATGAGCGCGGCAAAAACAAGCACGGCAGCGCCCACGGCAATGATGATTGCAATTAGCCAAACCATGGGTCAGCCTCAAGAGGGCGCAGATTCTTACTCGGCGTAGCGCTGTTGACGTCCGTCCGGTCAAGTGCTCCTGGCTGGTTGATCTGCCAATAGAATCTCACAAATGCTCTTTCGTTGGCATTCAGCCCGTTCAGCCATGCCGCCCAGGTGCGCAAGTCGCCGAACGCGTTATACAAATGGTACTGCCCAACCAGCCGAGCACGTTGCAGTCGGGTGAGGGTTTGGTATTTCAGTTCCATGAGAACACTCCATATATTCTACGCTCATCTGCACGCACGACGCGTGTGTTCGGTGCGCAAAAACCATATTGCCGCGGGCTGTCCTTCACGTGCATGACAACTTGGTTGTGCTTCTCCGCGACGGTGCGCAGAAAATCCGGTGCGCTTGAGAGATCTACCTGATCAGGTGCGCTCTCCGGCTTGCCCTTCACAAACACCGTCTCTGGGTAGTACTCGAAAACGAACTCTTCGCCGTTGCGAAGCGCGGCAAAGGGCACGGCATTCGCCGCGACCATTGTCAGGGTGTCGCAGGTGTCGCACTTTTGCACCAGCCCGATTTGCACCAACGTACCGCGCTCACAGGCTGGGCAAGCGGCACCATTCTTATAGCGTTTCATTGTCTCTCCTTTGTGGTAGCTCCGGCAGAGGCACAGGGAGCAATCCGCCCTTTACCATGCGGATCACTTCTCCGCAGTTGCGCCCCAGTCCGTGGAAGTACTGCCGCCCCAATCTCGTGTCGCGGACCGTCCAGCCATAAGGCTCGCGGCAAATTACGAGATTTGCATATCCAAGATTTTGTAATTTTTGTGTTCCTTCGCGGTGAATTGTGCCGATGGATGCAGTCATTTGTATTCTCCATCTACTAAAAAGGTTTAAATGTATTTATAGTGTACTTTTTAAAAAATAAGTATTATGTAACTTGGAATACAAAGTAGAGTGAATGATAGATGGAGTGTAGTGGAAGGGAAGGGAGTAAAGGTAGAGGTACTGTAGAGGTCAATGATAGGTTGCGACTATGTGTCTGGTGGCTGGGTATGGTATAATTCGGGCATCGGCAATCAATCTCAGAAGAGTTGATTCCCGTTCCGATCTGCACTCAAGTGTTCCGTTGGCCGCGTTAGCTTGAGTGCGTAACACATGTTTAAGGGAAATACACTTCTAATGGTATTTCCTTGCTTTGGCGGGCATTGCCGGGTACGCCGCGAACGATTTCCCTGCAATGTCAAAAAGGTGGTTGGCAAAAGCCAGCCGCCCTATTATTTTGCTTGCAAAATCCGCAGCCACTCACTCGCCCGCGGCGACCTGCCATTGTCCCCGCCGATCTGAATGTCGTGGAATGTGACCATGCCACTGAGCAGCAGCGCCAGCACCGCGTAAACGAAAGCATCGACCTGGTCATCGTGTTCAGACTCAGGAAACATGGTCAACTCGCCCAGGAAGCTATCCAGCCAAAACGCACCGGCGCGCAGGTAGACGCGCTGATTCTCGACATAGACAGTGCTGGACCGTGCCCGGCTGACTTTGTCTCTGCCCTGTGGGTCAATCTCGCTCACTGGCACGCCCGTCTCTTGTTTAAGCACCTGAAAGACGCTCTTGCCACTGGCCTTATTCTCGATGTAGACGCGCTCTGGCAGCCACTGGTTGTACTGACTGACAATGGCATCTTTGAGCTGCGGTAACTCCAACTTGGCGCGGTAGACGTCAAGGATATAGACGCCGCCACGCATGATCGCCGCGGTTACGCACGCCGAATAATCGTTCTCTTCGCCCTCGCCATAGGCGGTGTCCCAGACCTGGACAATCTGCTCAAGCAGGTTATCGCGCCGATACGCGGCAAGCTCTTCCTCGTTGAACCACTGGAACAAATCGCGCTTGAAGACCTTCCCCGCCAGTGCCCGCAGGTCGTTCATCTTCTCGCGGATCCAGACCGCTACATCCAGGCTGGCAATCTTTTCCAGCATGAGCGTTTTGATGTCCCACTTTTGAGGCCAGAGCGTCTTTACGTCAGGCGTGACGACATTCACATCGACGATGACACCTGCTTCGTTGCGCACTGGCTCAATCTGGATGTCGCTCAATTCGTGACTGAGGATGGCACCGGTGCGGAAGGTATCCCAAACAGGTGAGTTCAGAACGATGTTGTAGATGTCCTGTTTGTTGGTCTTCAGCGTGCCCACGATGACGATTTTTGTGTGTGGCTCGCGCAATTGCATGATCGTGCCGGTGAACCATTCAATCATGCCCTTCAATCGCTCGTCAGTGCGGACATTCTCATCATCTTCGATGTCATCCAGAATGATGATGTCGTAGTGCCCACCAGTAATGGCACCACCGACGCCCACGGCTTCAACTGTCGGGTCTTTGCCGCGTCGCGTGCGCTTGCAGTAGATGCGCGACTGTTGCCATGCACCCTCCTTTTTGCCGGAGAGCTGGATTGCGCCAGACTGATTGGAGATGTCGCGGTAGCCGACTGTCTTCTCCCAGTGCGACGCGTAGTAAGCTTTGAGCCGGTGGTTACTCTCTAGCTCTTGCTTGATGACGCTCAGGGTTTTCTCGGCTTCCGTGGCACGCTTTTGCACAATGAGGATGCGTAGATTGGGGTCTTCGCAGATGCGCCGAAGAGGGTAGGATAGGCAGAAGATTTCAGACTTGCCGTGATCGCGTGGCCAGAAGTCGGCCTGATACTGCGAGTCGCCATCCACGCGCCGCGCCATGTCGTATTGGTGCGCGGCGGGGTCAACACCCTCGCGCCAACATTTGGCAAAGATGGCAGTGTGGCGGCGCGCCGCGGCGCGGATCTGGCTGCTGTCGATGGTCATTTTTGCGCGGCGACTTCTTTCAGGATGCGCTCTATGCGCTCCTGTTCTTCGTCGCTCAACGGATCATCCAGCTCGACCGTGCCGACAACGCCGCGTAGATTGATGTCTGATTTTGGGTTGTGGACGCCAGCGATTTCAAGGAAGAGCTTGCGATCCTGGTGCGCTTGCGGCACCGGGTCAGAGGCGACTGTGGCGAGCGCGTTGAGCACATCGGCGACATGCCTGTTGAGCAGAAGCTTGGGCAGGGTGGTGATACGCGTGGCGATATCTGGGTCTTTGGAGCGCCATTTGCGAATCGTTGACGTGTTGGAAAGCCCCACAAAATCCGCAAACTCTTCCAGCGTTTTGGGGTAGCGCATAGACTTGGGCACGCAAGACCACGCGATATAGGCGTGCTTGCGCCAGTCCCACTTTTCCTCATTCTCGCCAGACTCAAATTGACGCCAATAGGCATCACTCAAAATCTCGATACTCTCACGCACGCTCTGTTGCGTCTTGGGGTCGGTGTTGGGGTCAATGGTGGGCGATTCGAGGAAAGCTTCAAATTCTCTCTTGCTGGCTCGGCTCTGGCTTTGCCCAGGCACGGCAGGGGACGCGGTGAAGCCGCGTTCGGTTTCGTTACTCATGGTTTATCTGTTGGATTACTTTGCTCCCGGCGATTCTGCTCCTCCGCGGCGAGCTCACCGATCCATTCCAGCCATTCGGCATCTGTAGCGGGAGACAACCCCAGAAAGGACAGTTGCGAATTGCTCATCTCAAAACTGGCGAGAAACTGGTCTAGTTTCTGCGGGTGAACCAGTATCATTTCGTAGGATTTGGTGCGAGAAATTGCGAGTCCATCTGGCGAAGCGAATGCGCTGGCCCGGTAACGCATCTTGCGCACATTGGCAGCCAGCAACCGAAGGTTTCCGAGAGCTGACAACATATCGCCACTCGAAGGCTTTGCCTGTTCAATGTTGTTGCTTGTGGTAATCACTTTCATCGCTCGCCTTGTAAAAACGCCTTCCACCTTGCAATTATCGCATAGTCATAACGAGTAATGTAGTCAATCTTACATTCCTTGCTTCGCTGCGGAATAGGGTTTCCTATAACAAAAGACGCGAAATTCACGCTTTTCACGCCTGTTTTTGACCAACATCGCTGATCGTCACGCCGACAATGGTGTCACTTTCGCAATCGTGCAATGTGGCGAGCCGACTATCTGCCCAGTTAACATAGCTCTCCACGGGCTTGCCATCGAAATAAATCAGCAGGCTCTGGGTGACGGCGTCGTAGTCAATCCATGCCCTGCAACCTGGCAGAGCGTGTTGCAAGCTCGCTGCCATGCCGCCAATTTCACTTTTCTTTGATTCGATGAACGGGTACAAGTGCTCAATCATGCAATCGCCACACACCTTTATATCCGCGTACGCGTGCATCATGGATTGCATCACTTCGCACTCTTTCCCGCATATATAACATGGCTCACTAACAATCAGACTGTTCATTTTTTTAGCCGCTCAACTGCGGTCGGCGCAGAGGTCACGGCGTGAAGCCGAGTCAATCCCCTGTTCCCGTTAACTGCGCCTGTTGCCGGATGTTCGACCGCGCTTCTACTCGTCTCGCCCCTCTATACCCCTTCGCACCTTCTCAATGTGATTAACGCCGACAATCACCAGTTTACCGCGCTTCAAATCGGCAATGGCATCATCAACGCCCATGATCAGGTCGGGCATGACATAGGTTTGGCTGGCATCAAATCGCCCCTGCCGGTCTACCCAACAGTTGTAGGCTGCAACCGCCTTCATGCTTTCCGCCACCTTCTCGATGACAGGCGGCTCGCATTCTGGAGCGTTGCCAGCCTGCTCATCTTCCAGCAGATGCTGACGGATATACATGCACGCGTCAATCAGTTCCTGGTAAAGGTCCCACAGTGCCGAGCGCCCATTGTGGGTCTGTAGTAATGTTCCGTACTTCTCTTTCCCCGCCGCTACACGCGCCTCGATGTCGGCGATCACAACTGGTGCAACGTCGATTTTGCCAGCGATGGGTGGCGGCTGGGGTGTTGATGCTTTGCTATCAAGCATGGTTTATTCTCCGTTTTCCAGGTGGATATCCACCTGGAAAAATGATTTTTCCTTAACTTTTTTTCACCTGGACTCTGGTTCGGCGATGACTGTTGCGCCCGTGTTTATGAACGTCGCCGTTGCTTTCCCTCCATCGCCCAGGATGGGGTCTTGCGTGGTCAGTGTCACCTTTTGGTAAAGTTTGTGCGCCAGTGTCTTCGCCATGAACTTCGACACAACTATCTCGATGTCGGTGCCGTTTTCAAGACGAAGCACGACCGTTGACGCGTCGATGAAGGTGTTTAAGCCCACCTCGTTTATGATTCCAGTGAATTCCATGCTATCTGTCCTCCTGTTTTGCGCGTAACGCCTGCAATTTTCGGCTATCTGGCGTGCCAATGTGCCACTTTCCACAATGTGGACATTTGTAGGCACGCACCGGCGCGCCCTGGCTTTTTGCCTGTACTGCCCTGGCGGCGCGTATGGCAGCCGCTTCGCTTAAATGCTGCACCTTGCTTTCGCAGCTACGTCGCCTCAATCTGCGCTTGCTGGTCATGGGTGCCTCTTTGCGCCGAACGGTAGAGTTCGGTGGCGTGTTGCAGCAATAGCCCGTCGATTCTTTGCTGAAGGCGAAATTGCGCCAATTCTGGCGAATCCCCTTGTCGTTGCAACTCTCGCGTGTAAATGTCGCGGGAGGCTTGCGGCAGGACTTGACTCATGTCTACCCGGGGAAAGAATGCGCTAATCTGCATCTGCAAAGCCGACCTCCTGCAACATCCCGCGTACCATTTGCGCAACGGCACGGATCTCCCACTGCGCCTTTTTCGTGTCTCGCTGATACAGGAAATCTTTCCAGCCAAACATCGACATGGTGACGACGAATCTTGTCTCTGCCGCGTTGGGCAACAGGAAGCGGGCGTCTTCTTTGCGAATGCCAAGGGCGCGCAACTTTGCATAAGCTTCTTCGTCGGCTTGCCACGCGGCGTTTAGGGTCGCCAAGGCTTCTGGGTTTTCGGCGATGGCAGGCGGAATCACAGCTTGCCAGCCACCTTTGGCGAGGTCTACGTAGCGTTGTGACTCTTGCGAGTTGTGTACAACGAATCCGTTAGCGACAAAATTGTGGCATTCGTGATCGATTTCTATGTCGTATGTGATTTCGTTTCCGGCAAACTCAATTGATGTGACTCTATCTCGAAATACAGTCATCACGACTTGACCATGATGCTCTGCTTTGTGGCACAGTTCGCACAGGATGGCAATATTTTCTGGCGAGTTGTTTTTAGGATTAACATCACGATGATGTCGCTGTACTCTGTGTGTGCTACCGCACCGAGAGCACTGATCCGCCAGATACATCCTGTTTGCACGCAATCGTCCTCCACTGTCTCCAATTTGTTCGTCTTTCCACCTGTGATTCCCCGCTCCGGTCATCCGTTGCGAAATGGCCTCTTTGTCCTGCTCGCTAAACATTCCCTTTTTGCCGTATCCTGGCTGGCGATTTGGGTAGAGGCGCTTAGGTTTCTGTAATCGGAATTTAGCTATCCACTTTCCAAGAGTGGCGTCAGAAACGCCAAGCTCGGCAGCCAGTACTTTGCGCTCCGTATTCTCAACGAGATATCGTTGGCGAATGTAATCTTCGTTTTTGTATGCCGGAACTCCATTTGCCCAAACTGTATCGCCGACTGAAATGTCAGACAGTTTTCGCCAACCATCGGGTGTAGAAAACTGATGATTCATTGTCGCTTTGATTTGCCGACCGCTTTCGGTGGAAACTTGATAAACTGGCTGGGTTCCGCTGCAAATGATTTTTTTGATGCGAACTGGAATTAATTCACCCCTATCATTCATTCCTCTTAGCCTGATAAGCTGAATTCTCCCCTTTCGGCTAGGATCGCTACTCCATTCATGCAGCGTCTTCATGGTCCATTTTTTGCCAGATCCACGATTGCTTCTCCTGAAAGATGGAACAATCGTGTCGCCAGATAAACAAAAACTACCCAGGCGATGACGGACAATCTGGTGTGAGCACGTGCGGCTAACGCCTTCAACAAGAAACGTCGCTGAACGATGCACGTCTTTTCTGTCCTGCGGGAGATCGAATACGGGTGGGCTATGGATTGCAAGTAGCGATACTCTTGCCCGCCCAATCTGGCGCTGCTTGATGTCGTAGAATGTCGCACTATGCAACGTAACGGCGCTTGGTGTCTCTGGCTTGAAGATGGTCGGTGCCACGATTGAGCACTCGCCAATCACATCGTCATTGTGCCCAAAACAGTCGAGCCATGCGCGGAAGTTGCCAGAGATCAACATGCGTGCGCTGTCGCTTGGGTCTGGGTCGGCGACCAGGTATTTGCACTTCTTATAGAACTCCGTCTCGGCATTGATGCCGGGCTGCTCGACCGACAGGGATATCCAGCCATGCTCCAAAATGTCGGTATGCCCTTCCCTGATGCGCACAGCGATGAAGTCCGGCGCGTTGCCCATGCTGGCGGTGCTGAGATAGCACACCCGCCCAGCGAACTCTACAAGTCCTTCAGGAAACGTGCCCAGCCCACTGAAGATTTCGCCGATGTCACCAGCGTACTGGGCAAATGGGCGAATGATGGGCATTGTGTAGCCTGCGAGCTGCGGGTTTCTGGGTGCCCATCCAAGTTTTGTTTTCGCCATGCCTATCCTCGCTTCCGGTTGATTCGGCGCGAGTTGCGGGACATGGTCCGGCGCGTTTTGCTCAGTCCGCAGCCTTTGTTTTTGGTGACGCCGGCGCGAGTGTGGGTTTTGCTGCGTTCCTTTTGCTCTTGCTTGAATGGTATCGCAGCGGGTTGATCGGTGGTGAGATGATCGGGAAGTACAAGCGGTGTGTCAGTTGTATCCATTCTATACTCCTTTCAGAAGATGAAAGGCAGATGGAAGATGAGGAGTAGGTGAGGGTTTATCTGCGGTGTCGGACGGGTAGCACCGTAATAGTGCTACCCGTATAGATTACAATATACCTTGCATTTTGGCAAGGGGTTGACAAGGGTGCTTTTCGTTTGTTTGGGTGCTGTCTGCATCACCTCCATTCTCCCCAAAGCCTTTGGGCACAAAGCTATTGTCAATAAACATGTCAATCAGCGCAAGAGCGCTCTCAACCTGCCGGGCTAAAGCTTGCTGCCTGTACTCGTCTGCTGTGGTTATGGTCGGCATCCAGTCGGCGCGCTCGATGTTCTTCAGCCTTGCTGCCGATACGCTCCCGTCATCCCAGCAAATTCTGGCAACCGTGCCATCATGGGCGATTTCGGTTATTTCCCCGCACAGGTCGGCTATGTCGGCGAACGGGTAGTTTATCCCATTGTGTGGGGATAGAAACTCTTGCCGATAGCGAACGATCTCTCCGACCACAATGGGCATGTTACCTCTCCTCATTCGCAAAGAAGCCCACGGGCACCCAGGGCAGTGCGGCTTGCTCCATCCATTGGTCGGCAACCAACTCCGCCTGGCGTTGGATGTCGGGAATTAGATAGGATTGAAACCGTCGCACTTCGGAGCCGTCCACATAAAGGAAAGAGCCCTTACCGGGCAGATACTCCGCACCGGTGCCACTTTGCCCAGCCGCGACTTTGGCATCGTCGGCAGATAACACGCGCCCGACGAGGCGGAGCGGGAAGTTCGATTTGGCGACACTGCCCACAATGGATGCCAGCGGCTTTTGTGTTGCGGCAATGACGTTGATTGATTTACTCCGCCCGATTGCAAGGATGGAGCCGAAGACGCTCGACTTCACATTCTGCTCCTTGAGCGTGCTCGTCAACTCCGCCAGCTCATCGATGACCAACACAATGCGTTGATGCTTCTTGCCACCGGCTGCGATACGGCGATCCTTTTCGTCGCGTACCCAAGTCAGCAGACGCGCTGCCGATTCCCCGGTTGTGGCGACTTCCTGCACATGGGGCAGTTTTGCGAAGGGCGGCAGGTCTTCGTTTTTCATGTCGATGAGAAACAATCGCAGCTCGCTGGGTGGCGTTGACTGGCAAAGACTTGTAAGCAAGACTTGCAATAGGGTGCTTTTGCCGCTGCCGGTGGTGCCAGAGATCAGTACGTGGGGCGTCGCCTCAAAGTCGAGCAATTCCAACTGCTCGCCTTTGTAACCGAACGATTTACCCAGCGCTGCCGCGTGCGCTTGCACTTCTGGGTTGTCCCACATGATGGGCTGGCGTTCTGGGTGGGGGATTTCCAGTTGTAGCGGTAGGTTGCGCAAGCGCACGGGTGTCGCCTCGCCGCGGCTTTCGCTGATGACTTCGGAGAGTTCACGCAAGCGCGCCTCAATTGCAGAAATGCGCGCTCCGTCGCCGAGCTTGACGCCGAGCGATATGAATGACTTGCCGGCGCGCACTACGTTGGAGTCGGTGTTTGGCACGTAGGCGGGGAGCCGATGCGATTTGAAAAATGTGTTGATCAAGGCTATCTCATCCGAGATTGAGAATTTCTTTTTCATGGTTGTTTCACCTTTGTTTTGTGCTTATTCTGTCGTGCTTTTCGTTTTGTGGGTGACTCGCCCCATCTCCGATTGATGGTGCCGTAATCGACATCTACGCCAGCGATAGCCGCCAGCAGTTCCATGCAGAGTGTTGCAAATGTCCCTCTTGCTGGCACGTTCCACGGCTTGGGCAATCGTGCTCTTCCTTGAATCGCTTGCAAATAAACTTCATGATTCTGTGGGTTAAGTAGCTCGTTTTCCAGCAAGATTCCCTTGCTGCACAGAAGATATTCCGCCCATGCTGCCTGCTCTGGGCGGACATAAAACCCGTTGATTCGCTCGGCTTCTGTGCCACCGGACGAATACGCATAGACGCGTATGCCGTAGGAACGTAAGAATTTTGCAGCGAGATAGCCGGTCATGCCATTCTGCTGGTAGAACCAGAAATGATGGCTTGCTCCACTGAATAAGGCGATCAGCCAGTTTGCATCAAAGGCGGTTAGGATTGACATGTTACCTCCTTTCTGGTTTTTGAAACCAAGCTACAGTTTCGTACTCAATCCGTGCCCCGCCATTCTGCCCGAAGCGATTGCCTGGGCATTTCACCTGTTCCGAGCCGAGCCAGGTAAAGCCGACGCTACGCAAAGCCTCTTCGTGGAATTGTGTTACATTCACGCGCTCGCCGCGTCGGATATGGTCTTTGATATTAAGGATGAACAGCCCACCGGGTCGCAACACGCGCCATGCTTCCGCCCACGCCGAACGATGAAGCTTCTGGTACTCAGCCCCGTATTGCAACTGCCCAGCATTGGCGGGGTGTAGTGGGCGATTCAACGCGTGACGATAGGTGTTGCGCTTGCTGCAATCACGCGCCTCGTGGTGATCAGCCATGCGGTTGCCGTAACAATTATGATGCAAGTAGCCTTCGCCGATATAGGTGCCGGTGGAAGTCTCTATTTCTTGTATGTCTCGCTTGCCGACATGTTCTACAGCAATCACTTGTACTTTTCGGGAGGCATCAATACTCCTAGATGAGATATTCAATTTGTCTAGTTTCGAGATAAGCCTTGCTGGGCGGATACGCCCTAATGTTTTCAGAATGGCAGGAAATCCACCCTTGACGTAAATGTTATATATCGACTGCCGGTGGGCTGGCGTACCAGTTCTTAGCAGGGTGGAAAAATCAATACCTAACGAATTCATTCTGAGCTTAATAAGTTCAGTGACTTGTCCTTCCACCTGAGTGACCATCAACTTTGGTGAGCCATGAGCGCCAAAAGACAAGCTGCCTTCTCCGTCAAATATCCCGGCGAGCCAACCTGCATCGTAAGACATGTCGTCACTCCATACGTCAAGCTGTTTATGCACCCACCAGCCTGTTTGCTTTTTGGGGATTTCCATCGGCTTCCCGTGAACCCGTCTAGTGTATGTATCGCGGGATATTAAGTCTTTCGCTTGCACCCACTGGACATGACCAACTTTATTATTGCCACCCCGTTTGTATCTTTGTGCTAGCCATGGGTGTTCAGGCGTACAAACAATCGATTCTCCATTAGATAGATGCACGCGAACACAATCTACGTTCTTCGTCACTGACCGAATAACGGTAGCGATTCTCCATTTCCTTCTCCTGGGAGCGCCGTTCGCCTTCAGTCCATCATCGTTTTCGTCAAAGGCTATAACTTGATCTCCCTCATTAATGGACTCAACACCAACCCATCTCAAGTCCTTCCTTAGAATCCGTTGTCCATGCGCCAGGCAGGGCGAGGTGCAAATCCAGTCAAAGTAACCGTCGCCCCAGGGCAGAGCCAAAGCATCGCCAACCGTAATGCGATTGTCGTAGGCTGCCCACTCTGGCTCGATTTCAACGCATTCGATTTCAACGCCCTCAACATATCTTTCAATCTCGAATATTTTGCCCGTCCCGCCGAACGGGTCCAGTCCTCGGCTATAGGTTGGGATGATTTGCGCGAAGATGGGCAGTAGAGCATCCGTGTAGCGCGCCGGGTGACGCGTGAGTGTTTTCATACAATCCCCTTGTTGCTAATCTCCGCCCGCTTGACATACCTACGCGGCATATTGAGTGAATTCCACCCGCCAGCCTCTTGCAAGCGCAGTAGGCTGATCTTGCCGTCCTCGACCATTTGCGCGGTTTTGGTTGCCCAGTAGTGGCGGCAATCATGGGGCGACAAGTCGAATAACTCAATGGCTTCGCCCAGTGCTTTAACCCGGTGCTGGATAGC
>CALMCD010000329.1 GCA_937863075.1 uncultured Rhodoferax sp.
ACCCCAACGCCGCCAACAATTCCTCCAACCCCACGGCTGCCGTTCCGAATTTGCCGACCACAATGCCGCCTGCTTTATTGGCTATCGGAACCGCGTCACGCAGGCTGATACCGGATGCGACCAAGCTCGCCATCGTTGCGATCACGGTATCGCCCGCGCCGGTTACGTCGAACACTTCCCGCGCTTGTGCGCCGACGTGCAGAGTACCTTCGGCATCGAATAACGTCATGCCCTCTTCGCTGCGGGTGAGCAAAATGGCTTCTAGCTTCAAGGTTTGGCGCAGGGCTTGTACTTTGGCGTGCAAATCGTCTTCACTGTGCCACGCGCCGATCACCTGTTGCAATTCGGCGCGGTTGGGCGTGATGACGGTGGCGTGGGCGTAGCGGGCGTAATCGCTGCCTTTGGGGTCAATCAAAATCGGCTTGCCTTGGGCGCGAGCGCGGGCAATCATGTCGGGGATGTGACCCAAGCCGCCTTTGCCGTAGTCCGAAAACAGTACCGCGCCGTGCGAGGGTAGCAGGTGTTCAAAGGTCGCGGTTTGCGAGGCGAGCAATTCATTCTTGGGCGTATTCTCAAAATCCATGCGCAAAAGCTGCTGCTGGCGACCAATCACGCGCAGTTTGACCGTGGTTTTCAAATCGGCATCGCGCCCAAAATGCGGCTCAATACCCGTTTGCGCGACCAATTCTTCCAGCTTGTGGCTGGCCTCATCGTCACCGACCACGGTGAGCAGCGAGGCTTTCGCGCCCAAGCTCACCACGTTATACGCCACGTTTGCCGCGCCGCCATTGCGATCTTCCTCGCGCGTGATGCGTACCACGGGAACGGGTGCTTCGGGCGAAATGCGGTCTACCGCACCGTACCAATAGCGGTCGAGCATGACATCACCCACCACTAAAACGCGGGCATGGGCTAATTGTTCTTTCGATAAATTCATCATTTTGGATAAATGGAACAGGTTTCTAAAGTTCTTCTACGCGCCGCGCGGGGTAACTATCCCACGCTTGGCAACCCGGGCATTGCCAGAAATGGCGCTTGGCCTCAAAGCCGCAGGCGGCGCAGCGGTAGCGTGTGAGGGGTTTAACGGCATGGTCAAGGGCGCGTTGTACTTGGGGGTGGAATTGTTCGTGTTCTAATTTTTCACCCGCAATCCATTTGGTCGCGGCGACCAAGGATGGCTCGTTTTCCAAATGCCGCACATACCAATCGCGGGCGCTGGCACTGGGCGCACCACTGGCGGCCTCCAGCGTGACGATGGCATCCAGCACATCCAGCGAAGGTGTATCCTGATACACCGCCTTGAGCAGCGGCAATGCCCGCATTCCTTGGCGCGATGCAATGGCGTATTCTGCTAATGGTTTTGCTATCAAAGCAATAGCTTCCGGTGCAGTAACCACGGCCTGTGCAAGGGTTTCATAGGCCAAATCGGGTTTGCCTTGGCGGGCTTGGAGCTGGGCTTTTTCCATGCGGGGGCGCACGGCTTCGGGCGCAATTTGAATCGCTTGTTTCAGCAAACTCAGGGCTTGGCTGCAATCTTCTACGCCATTGGTGGTGATGCAGCCATTGGCTTGTTCGCACAGGTAATGCGAGAGCCGATTTTTGAAACTACCCAGCCCATACGCTTCCAGCTTGCGGGCGATGGCGGCGGCGTGTTCCCAGTCGCGGGAGCGTTCGTAGTTCGCCAACAGCACCAAGAGCGCTTGGCCTTCAAAGCGGGTGTTTTCCAGTTGTTGCAGGGCGGTTTCGGCGCGGTCGAGTAGGCCGGCTTTCAAATAATCCAGTGCCAGTTCGTATTGGGCGCGGTGGCGGTCGTCGGTGCTTAAATCGGCACGGGATAACAAATGCTGGTGTACGCGCACCGCCCGTTCGTATTCACCCCGTCGGCGAAATAAATTGCCCAGCGCAAAATGCAATTCGGAGGTATCGGGGTCGATTTGAACGGCTTCGATAAAGGCATCAATTGCTTGATCTTGCTGCTCGTTCAGCAAAAAATTCAAGCCTTTGAAATAGGCTTTGGGCGCTTGCCGATTTTCAAAACGGAGCTGCCGCATATCCAGCCGCGATGCCATCCAACCCAGCACAAACGCAACGGGCAGGGCGAGTAAAAGAAAACTTAAATCAAATTCCATCGGTTAATCCATTGGATATTCCATTGATTGCATGGGATGGGGAGGAGGGGACGGCGAGGGGGCTGGTTTTTTTGCGTTGCTGCAACCAGCGCGGAATCATACCCAGCACACCAATCAACAATCCGGCAGAAAACGCAATCAACACCACCAGCACCAGCGGCGCAGTCCATTGTCGGCCAAAAAAGAAATGCACGGTGACATCGTTTTGGTTGTTCAGTGCAAAGGCAAACAGGGTGAAAAAAAGTGCGGCTTTGAGCAGCCATTGCACCGCCCGCAGGAGGGTTTTCATGGTTGCAGCGGCAGGGCATTCACCGAATTGCGCAGGGCTTTTCCGGGTTTGAAATGGGGGGTTCGCTTTTCAGGAATCGCCACCCGCTCACCGCTGCGGGGATTGCGACCCATGCGAGGGGCGCGGTAGGTGACGGAAAAACTGCCAAATCCACGAATCTCGATACGCTGCCCAGTTACCAGTGCGCCATTCATGGCATCCAGCATGATTCTGACAGCGACTTCGGCCTGATTGCGCTGGAGCTGGGGAAAGCGGTCGGCAAATGCTTCAATAAGGTCGGAGCGGGTCATGGAGGTAGAAATAATAAAACCACCCCGTCTGGCTTTGCCAGCCACCCCTCCTTGGTAAGGAGGGGATACGGGATGGTTGTTTTTTTAATTCTCCCCCTGCAAAGGGGGAGTACCCCGTAGGGGGGAGGGGGTTACTGAATGAACCCTGATTAACCTTCCAATTTGGCACGCAACAAAGCGCCCAAGCTGGTCGTTCCCACATGTTCGCGGGCGGCTTGTTGGTTCAAAGTAGCCATTGCTTCTTGCTGTTCAGCTTGGTCTTTGGCTTTGATCGACAGTTGGATGTTGCGGGTTTTGCGATCCACATTCACCACCACGGCGGTCACGTCGTCGCCTTCTTTCAGCACGTTGCGGGCATCTTCCACGCGGTCGCGGGAGATTTCGCTGGCACGCAGATAACCGATGATGTCAGAGCCGAGGTCGATTTCAGCGCCCTTAGCATCCACTGTTTTCACTTTACCGGTTACCACTTGGCCTTTTTCGTTCAAGGACACAAAGGTGGTGAAGGGGTCGGAATCCAGTTGTTTGATGCCCAAGGAGATGCGTTCACGTTCCACATCCACGGCCAACACGATGGCTTCCACTTCTTGACCTTTCTTGAATTCGCGCACGGCAGCTTCGCCGGTTTCGTTCCAAGACAAATCAGACAAATGCACCAAACCGTCGATACCCGCAGCCAGACCCACGAACACGCCGAAGTCGGTGATGGATTTGATCGGGCCTTTTACGCGGTCGCCGCGCTTGGTGTTTTGGGCAAATTCTTGCCAAGGGTTGGCTTTGCATTGTTTCATGCCCAAGGAAATACGGCGTTTGTCTTCGTCGATTTCCAGAACCATGACTTCCACTTCGTCGCCCAAGGACACGATTTTGGAAGGAGCCACGTTCTTGTTCGTCCAATCCATTTCGGAAACGTGTACCAAGCCTTCGATGCCGGGTTCGAGTTCCACAAATGCGCCGTAATCAGCGATGTTGGTGATCTTGCCGAACATGCGTGTGCCGGAAGGATAACGGCGGTTTACGCCCATCCAAGGATCGTCACCCATTTGTTTCAGACCCAAGGATACGCGGTTTTTGTCGGTATCGAACTTGAGGATTTTCGCGGTGATCTCTTGACCTGCTTGCACCACTTCGGAAGGGTGACGTACACGCCGCCATGCCATATCGGTGATGTGCAACAAACCGTCGATGCCGCCCAAATCAACAAACGCACCGTATTCGGTGATGTTCTTGACCACGCCTTGCACGATAGAACCTTCGCGCAGGGTTTGCATCAACTTAGCACGCTCTTCACCCATAGAGGCTTCCACCACCGCACGACGGGACAGAACCACGTTGTTGCGTTTGCGGTCGAGCTTGATGACCTTGAATTCCATGGTTTTGTTTTCCCAAGGAGACAAGTCTTTGGTAGGACGGGTATCGACCAAGGAACCGGGCAAGAATGCGCGGATGCCATTGACCAAAACAGTCAAACCGCCTTTGACTTTGCCGCTGGTAGTACCAGTGACAAACTCGCCGGACTCGAGGGATTTTTCCAACGACATCCAAGAAGCCAGACGTTTAGCGGTGTCGCGGCTGACGATGGTGTCGCCGTAGCCATTTTCCATTGCAACGATGGCAACAGAAACGAATTCACCGACTTGCACTTCCAATTCGCCTTTGTCGTTTTTGAATTCGGCGATTGGCACATAGGCTTCGGATTTGAGACCTGCATTCACAACCACAAAATTGTGTTCGATACGGGTAACTTCGGCGGTTACAACTTCGCCAATACGGGTATCGGACTGTTGTTGCGATTCTTCAAACAGGGCTGCGAAAGATTCAGACATTGTGTTTACTGTGTTTGCGGTAAAAAACCGCGTGGAGGGGTTAAAGGTGGTTGAACCCCATTACCAAGGCACTGACGTGCGAAAAGGGCAATGGGGAGCGACTAATTTCCGCTATTCCAGCGGGCTAAAACGATTTGTACCGATTCTTCAACCGATAAATCCGAGTTATCCAGCAAAATAGCATCTTCGGCGGGTTTTAAGGGCGCTACCGCGCGGGAAGTGTCCCGTGCATCACGCGCTTGCAAATCAGCGCAAAGGCTGTCGAGTGTAGTGGCAATGCCCTTAGAAATCAACTGGTCGTAACGCCGTTGGGCGCGTTTTTCTGCACTGGCGGTCAGGAAAATTTTGCGTTGCGCCTGCGGAAAGATGACCGTACCCATGTCACGCCCATCCGCCACCAGCCCGGGAAGCTGCCGAAAACGGTGTTGCAAATCCACCAACGCCGCCCGTACCCCCGCCAGCGCCGAGACGCGGGAGGCGTTCATGCCGTTTTCCTCGGTGCGGATGGCATCGGTAATATCCTCATCACCCGATGCACCATCCAGCCAAACACGCTCGGATTCAAAGCGGATGGAAAGATCTTTTACTATTGAAACGATAGCATCTTCTACATGACCATCCAACGTTTCCAGCATCAAACCCGCGCGGCTTGCGACCAGCCCGACAATGCGGTACAGCGCACCCGAATCCAGTACATGGTAGCCCAAGCGTTGCGCCACGGCATTGGTCAGCGTACCTTTGCCCGAAGCGGTTGGGCCGTCAATACACAGCACCGGAATGCGTTCGGTGGGCAGTTGGGCGACGCTAAATAAGGTTTCAAAATAATCGGGGAAGGTTTTGGCGACGCATTTCGGGTCTTCAATCCGCACCGTGACCTGGGCGGGGTTGAACGCTGCCAGCGAAAAGCACATTGCCACGCGGTGATCGTCGTAGGTGTGGATGCTGGCGCTGCGCCAATCGGCGAGTGTGGCGGGCGGCGTAACTTGGATGAAATCATGCCCTTCCACCACCGTCGCGCCGAGTTTGCGCAATTCGGTCGCCATCGCCGCGATGCGGTCGGTTTCCTTCACGCGCCAGCTGGCGATATTGCGCAGCGTGGTCGTGCCTTCGGCATAGAGCGCCATCACCGCCAACGTCATCGCGGCATCGGGGATGTGGTTGCAATCCAAATCAATGGCTTTCAAAGGCCAACTGCCGCGCGACACTTCCAAGTAATTCGCGCCGCTTTGAACGATTGCGCCCATTTGCTCGGCGGCTTCCACAAAACGAATATCGCCTTGAATCGAATCCGCGCCCACGCCTTGAATGCGAATGGTATCGCCGACCCCCGTGATAGCACCGAGTGCGATGAAATAACTCGCGGATGAGGCATCGGCTTCCACATAAATCGTTTCCGGTGAACGCAATTTGCAGCCCGCTGGAATCGTAAAACGCTGCCAACCGTCGCGCTGCACATCGACCCCAAAGCGGGCGAGCAGCTTCAGCGTGATGTCGATATACGGGCGGGAAATCAGTTCGCCCACCACGTCAATCACGATATTTTTGTTTTGTTGATGCGCGACCAACGGCAAGGCCATCAACAGAGCCGTTAAAAATTGGCTGGACACATCACCGCGCACACGAATCGCTTCGTTGATTTGCAAATGCGGTTGACCAATGCGCAGCGGCGGATAACCGTCCGTGCCGAGGTAATCAATGTGGCAACCCAACTGGCGCAGGGCATCGACCAAATCCCCAATCGGGCGTTGGTGCATACGCGGGATGCCGCTGAGTTCAAAATCCCCGCCCAAAACCGCCAAAGCAGCGGTCAGCGGGCGCATGGCGGTTCCGGCGTTGCCCAAAAAGAGCGCGGCTTTTTCGTTTTTTACGTTTTTTAATTGCCCGCCCAAACCCGTGATGTGAACCGAGGATGCACCAACACGTTCCACGCCGCAACCCAGCACGCGCAGGGCTTCGAGCATGACGCGGGTATCGTCGGAATCGAGTAAATCGTGAATTGCGGTCGTGCCTTCGCACAAAGCGGCGAGGAGTAAAACGCGGTTGGAAATGCTTTTAGAACCCGGAAGCGTGACCGCCCCCGCTGCACCGTCCAGAGCCGGCACATCCAAAAATTCGCAGGAAAACATTACAAGCTCCAGTTACCACGCTGTTGGCTGGCGCGGGCGATGAAGCCTTCCAAAATATCGGCGTTGCCATCGGCAATCAAGGTTTCCAGCATGTGGAGGCTGTATTGGAAGAACTGCGATTGTGCCAACAACTGTTCCCGATTGGCGAGGAAAATATCCTTCCACACCTTGGGTTCACTGGCGGCAATGCGGGTGAAATCCCGAAACCCCGGCCCTGCCAGCGACAGGTATTCCTGCCCAAACGGTTGCCCTGAAATCGCGTCCATCATCGCAAACGCCAGCAAATGCGGCAGGTGGCTGACGGCGGCAAAGGCGGCATCGTGCTGCGCGGGCGGCATTTTGAAGACGTGGCAACCCAAGGCCGTCCACAGCTCTTCGGCTTTTTTGAGCTGCACGGGCATGGTTTTCTCGGTCGGGGTCAAAATCACCTTGCAACCGGTGTAGAGATTCACATCGGCATTGCCCACGCCCGATACTTCCTTGCCCGCAATCGGGTGGGCGGGGACAAAGCTGCCGATATGCTCCCGTAGAGCGCGTTGGGCGGCATCCACCACATCGCGCTTGGTCGAACCCACGTCCATGACCAAAGTTTTGTTGTTGACCAAATGCCGGATGGCTTTGAAAGCGGCTTCGGAAGCCGATACGGGTACGGCAATCAAAATGATGTCAGAACCGGATGCCGCTGAAAGTGCGGAAGACGCTTCGCTATCAATCACACCCATGTTGCGCGCACGTTCTGTGGTGCTGGGAGATTTGCTATAGCCTACAACGTGCTTCACCAGTCCAGCGCGTTTGAGGGCCAGCGCAAAAGAGCCTCCCATCAAGCCACATCCTATTAAACCGAGCTGTTCAAACATGGGTTGTCCCTGCGTTATGTAATTTTGAAATCAATCTGCCAATGAATAACTTCCCAGCACCTTGTAAAAGGCGCACAGACCGCGAAGTTCTGCCAGCGCCTTGGCTACGTGTGCCTCGGAAGGATGACCTTGTATGTCAATGTAGAAATAATACTCCCATTGTCCAGTACGAGCGGGTCGAGATTCAAAGCGCGACATGGATACACCGTGATTTTTTAGTGGAACCAGTAAATCATGCACGGCTCCGGGACGATTGGGCACGGATACGACCAAGCTGGTGCAGTCTTTACCCGATGCTGGCGGGGTGGGCAGCGTCTGGGGTAAACAAATGACGGCAAAGCGGGTGCGGTTATTGGCATGGTCTTGGATCGCATGGGCTGCGAGATGGAGACCAAAGCGTGTTCCGGCCTGCTCGCTGGCAATACCTGCCCATGCCGGATTGGTCGCGGCGAGGCGTGCGCCTTCGGCATTGCTGGAAACGGGTCGGCGTTCGGCATGCGGCAAGTGGTGCGATAACCAATCTTGGCACTGTGCCAAGGCCAGCGGGTGCGCCAATACCACTTCAATCCCCTCCAGCGAATGGGAGAGGCGCAGAAGGTTATGGCGTATCAGCAGGGTGACTTCGCCCACAATGTGAGCGGGTGAATTCAAAAATAAATCCAACGAACGGGTGACCATGCCCTCAGTCGAATTTTCAATCCCCACCACGCCATATTGCGCCGTACCCGCTGCGGTGGCGTGGAATACTTCATCAAAATTCGCGCAGTACACCAGCTCGGCGGCTTGGCCAAAAAACTGGTGGGCGGCTTGTTCGCAAAATGTGCCTTCTGGCCCTAAAACCGCGACCCGCTGGGGTGCTTCGAGTGCCAGACACGCCGACATGATTTCGTGCCAAATCGTGGCAATATGCGCATCCCGCAGTGGCCCGGGGTTGGCGGCTTGCACCTTGCGAATCACCTGCGCTACCCGATCGGGTCGGAAAAAGGCCGATCCTTCTTGGCGCTTCACCGCGCCCACTTGTTCTGCTACGTGCGCACGGCGGCTGAGAAGTTGCAACAGTTGCTGGTCAATCGCATCAATTTGGATACGCAGTTCGGACAGAGGAGGAAGTGGAGTATTGGCAGGTACTGTCATGGATTTATTCGACCACGGAGGCATGGTTATCGGTCACTTCATCTTCGGTAGGTACGTTGGCATCATTTTCTACGATACGCTGTAACCCACTCAGCTGAGCGCCTTCATCGAGGTTAATAAGTGTTACACCTTGTGTGGCGCGTCCCATTTCGCGGATTTCGCTCACACGGGTGCGCACCAGTACACCCTTGTCGGTAATCAGCATAATTTCATCGGTGGGGTGTACCAGTGTGGCGGCTACCACTTTGCCGTTGCGTTCGCTTTGTTGAATCGCAATCATGCCTTTCGTGCCGCGTCCGTGGCGGGTGTATTCGGCGATATGGGTGCGCTTGCCGTAGCCGTTTTGGGTGGCGGTCAAGACGCTTTGCTGTTCGTTTTCTGCCACCAGCATGGCGATAACGTTTTGATTTTCGTCCAACTTCATACCACGCACACCATGCGCTTGGCGACCCATCGGGCGGACATCGTTTTCATCAAAACGCACGGCTTTGCCGCCATCGCTAAACAGCATCACATCGTGCGAACCATTGGTTAATGCGGCTCCAATCAAATAATCGCCTTCATCCAATCCGACCGCGATGATGCCGCCTTTGCGCGGGTTGTTGAATTCATCCAGCGAAGTTTTCTTCACCGTACCCATGCTGGTCGCCATGAAGATGTATTGGTCGGCAGGGAAGCTGCGTTTTTCGCCCGTCAGCGGCAAGACTACCGTGATTTTTTCGCCTTCTTGCAGCGGGAACATATTCACAATCGGACGACCGCGCGAACCGCGTGAACCCTGTGGCACTTCCCACACCTTGAGCCAGTACAAGCGCCCGCGATTGGAGAAACACAAGATGTAATCGTGCGTATTGGCAATGAAAAGCTGATCGACCCAATCATCTTCCTTGGTCGCTGTGGCTTGTTTGCCGCGCCCGCCACGTTTTTGTGCACGGTATTCGCTGAGGGGCTGGCTCTTGATATAACCACCGTGGCTCAATGTCACCACCATATCGGTGGGGGTGATGAGGTCTTCGGTGCTTAAATCGTAGGAACTGTGTTCCACTAAACTGCGACGCGCTCCGAGGGTGGATTGTCCAAATTCCACCTTAATCGCCTCCAGTTCTTCGGCAATGATGCTGGAGACGCGCTCAGGCTTGCTCAAAATATCCAATAAATCGTCGATTTCCGCCATCACACTGCGGTATTCGGTGATGATTTTGTCTTGCTCCAATCCCGTCAAGCGCTGCAAACGCATTTGCAAGATTTCTTGCGCTTGAATTTCCGAGAGGTGGTACAAGCCCGTGGCGTGATCGGCAGCCATGCCCCGTACCAATTCGCTACTCCAGCCGCGTTCCATCATGGCAGAACGGGCGGTGGGGGGCGTGGGGGCTTCGCGCACGATGCGGATAAATTCGTCCAAATTCGCCAACGCTACCGCCAAACCTTCCAGCACATGGCTGCGTTCACGGGCTTTGCGCAGGTTGTAAACGGTGCGGCGTGTGACCACTTCACGGCGGTGTTGCAAGAAAACTTGAATCAAATCCTTCAAATTGCACAATCGCGGCTGCCCATTGATAAGCGCCACCATATTGATACCGAAGGTATCTTGCAACTGGGTTTGCTTGTAGAGGTTATTCAGCACCACTTCCGGCACTTCACCGCGTTTCAATTCAATCACCAAGCGCATACCGGATTTATCCGATTCGTCTTGGATGTGGCTGATGCCTTCGATTTTCTTCTCGTGTACCAGCTCGGCAATGCGCTCTTGCAGGGTTTTCTTGTTGACTTGGTAGGGCAATTCATCGACCACAATGGCTTGCCGCTGACCGCGATCAATGTCCTCAAAATGGCAACGCGCCCGCATCACCACGCGACCGCGTCCGGTGCGATAGCCATCACGCACGCCATTGATGCCGTAAATAATGCCAGCGGTGGGGAAGTCGGGTGCGGGGATGATTTCCATCAAATCGTCAATGGAAGCTTCGGGGTTATGCAGCAAATGCAGGCAGGCATTAACCACTTCGTTCAAATTGTGTGGCGGGATGTTGGTCGCCATACCAACCGCAATTCCCCCCGAACCGTTCACCAGCAGATTGGGCAGGCGGGTGGGTAAGACCAGCGGCTCTTTTTCGGAGCCATCGTAGTTGGGGCCGAAATCGACGGTTTCTTTGTCCAAATCGCCCAACAATTCATGGGCAATTTTGGCAAGGCGAATCTCGGTGTAACGCATGGCCGCAGCGCTATCGCCATCGACCGAACCGAAGTTACCCTGACCATCCACCAGCATGTGGCGCATGGAAAAATCCTGTGCCATGCGAACGATGGTGTCGTACACCGATTGGTCACCGTGCGGATGGTATTTACCGATCACATCCCCAACGATACGCGCTGACTTTTTGTAAGCACGGTTGTAATCGTTGTTTAGCTCGTGCATGGCGAATAAAACACGGCGGTGAACGGGCTTCAATCCATCCCGTGCATCGGGCAGGGCGCGCCCCACAATCACACTCATGGCGTAATCGAGATAGCTGCGCCGCATTTCCTCCTCAAGGCTGATAGGAAGGGTCTCTTTGGCGAACTGATTCGGATTCATGGTCATAATAGGCGTGTAGATGCAGCGAATGCTTGGAATGCGTATGCGATTGGGCAGGTGCTGATTCTACGACCCGTTATGACCCGTAAGTTGTCGTATGGGGGCAACATTTGGAGCGAATGTTGTATACAGTTTGCTTTCATCTGTGTATTAATGTCATGGATTTTCCCATTGATATGGCACAATCTCCAAACGACTCCACACTTTTACCCTACTAAGGAATACCATGAAAAAATTGAATCAAGTCGCAATCGCAATTGCAGCTACCATGTTCGCAGCTGTTGCTGGTGCTCAAGAGGTTCACAATTGGCAGAATGCTTCGGCTGAACCCGTGAAAAACTCGGCAGGTGAGTGCTGGCGTGATGCTAGCTGGACTCCCGCTTCTGCTGCTGCTGGATGCGATGGCGCGATTGCTCCTGAAGTCAAGGCACCTGAGCCAGTTAAGCCCGTTGAAGTAGCAAAACCCGTTGAGCCAGTAAAAACTACGCCTGTAGTTCCTGCTAAAGTTGAACCCGCTCCCGTAATCGCACAAGTGAACTACGGTTCGGATGCTTCTTTTGACTTCAACAAATCGACATTGAAACCCGCTGGTAAAGCCAATCTGGACGAGCTGTTGGCTAAGATCAAAGACGCTAAAGTGGAATCCATCGTTGCAGTCGGTCACACCGATAGCATTGGTTCCGATAAGGCTAACCAAAAACTGTCCGAAAAACGTGCTGAAGCTGTTAAGGCGTATTTGTTGTCCAAAAACAAAGCGTTGAACGTTAAAGCCGAAGGCAAGGGCGAAAAAGAACCCGTTGCTGACAACAAAACTAAAGCAGGTCAAGCGAAAAACCGTCGCGTTGAAGTGGTAGTTCGTGGTACACGTCCTGCTCCAGCTGCTAAGTAATTAGCCGCTTTTTGGTAGTAAAAAAACCCGCTTCGGCGGGTTTTTTTATGGGTGATCTTTTATTAAATTTTTAGTAATCCGTATAACCTTTGGCATCGGGTGTGTAGAACGTACTGAAATCGGGCGCAGTCAAGGTGCTGCCAGTACGCAATTTTTCTACCAAATCAGGATTTGAGATAAAGGGACGACCAAAGGCGACCAGCTCACCGTGCTGTGCATCCAAATCGGCATTGGCGCGTTCTACATCGTAACCACCGGATAGGATGTATGCACCCTTGAAATCGGCGCGGATTTGGGCTTTCAAGGCAGGGCTGACTTCGGGCGCTCCCATTGCGCTGTGATCGACGATGTGGATATAAACCAAACCGATAGCGTTCAATTCTGCAACCAAACGCGCGTACAGCACATCCATTTCCGCATCGGGAACCATGCCGTTGAATACACCGTAGGGCGAAATACGCATTCCGATACGCTCTGCACCAATGGAGGCAGCGGATGCTTTTGCCACTTCCACCACAAAGCGAATCCGATTGTCAACGCTGCCACCCCATTGATCGGTGCGGTGGTTGGAGGCGGTGTTGAGGAATTGATCCATCAAATACCCATTGGCGGCGTGTAATTCAATGCCATCGAATCCGGCTTCGATTGCCAATTTGGCAGCAGTCGCATACTCGGCAATGGCATGGGCAATATCCGCTTCGCTCATAGCAGTGGGAACGGGGTGAGGCTGCATTCCTTGGCTATCCGTCCACATTTCACCTGCTACGGCGAGGGCGGATGGGGCAAGAATTTGGCTACCGGCTGGCATATTGGCGGGGTGGCTTACGCGTCCGGTGTGCATCAATTGCACAAAAATCGCGCTACCTGCTGCGTGTACTGTGTCGGTGACGCGCTTCCAGCTTTGTACTTGCGCATCGTTAAACAAACCCGGAATGCGGGCGTAGCCTAAACCGTTGGGCGATGGCGAAATGCCTTCGGTGATGATAAGCCCAGCACCAGCACGTTGCTGGTAATACGTTTCGATTAACGCATTAGCTTCATTATGGATAGCGCGTGAACGGGTCATAGGAGCCATCACCACGCGATTGCGCAATGGCAGTTTGCCCAATACAGTGGGAGTGAATAGGGTCGTTGTCATATTACGTTCCTTGGGGTTGATGAAGAAATCAAAAAATCAAAAAAATCGAAAGCTCAAAACCGACCTGCATGGAAATCTTCCAGTGCTTGGCGTATTTGCTGCTGGGTGTTCATGACGAATGGGCCGTATTGCACAATGGGTTCATTCAGCGGTTTGCCAGCTACCAAAATCAAACGTGCAGGCTCCATACCCGCCGTCACGGTAACACCATCGGCTTCTGCGGTATTGTGAAAAATCCCCATGCGTTGTGATGCCACCTCCACGCCCTCTACATTCACCGCACCGCGATAGACGTAGATAAACGCATTGTGTCCTTCTGGCACTGCGGTAGAAAACGTGCTACCTGCTGGTAGGTGAATATCCAAATACAGCGGCTCAGTCACGGCACGGGTTATTGCACCAGTTACGCCATTGCTACTTCCGGCAATCACATGGACTTTGGCATTGTCGGGATTCACGTAGGTGGGAATTTCAGCGTTAGCAAAATCCCGATACCAAGGTTCTGCCATTTTGTTCTGCGCAGGCAGATTCAGCCAGAGTTGGAAACCTTCCATCACCCCGTCTTCTTGTTCGGGGATTTCAGAGTGAATCACACCGCGCCCTGCGGTCATCCACTGCACGCCGCCGCTTTCGAGCAACCCTTCATGCCCCGCGCTATCACGGTGCCGCATCCGCCCTGCCAGCATGTAGGTGATGGTTTCAAAACCGCGATGTGGATGGTTGGGAAAACCTGCAATGTAATCTTCCGGCTTATCGCTGCCAAAGGCATCGAGCATTAAAAACGGGTCAAGGCGTTTTTGCAGTGCTTGCCCCGTCAAGATGCGGGTGAGCTTGACACCCGCCCCATCCGAAGTGGGAACGCCTTGCACCAAATGTTCAATCGTGCGGGATTGTTGAAAAGAGGGTTGAAGCATAGTGTTGGTCATAGGGTGTATCGTATCTATCTCGAAATAATAGATAAAGCCTGTTGAATGGGATAGACTATTCCAAAAATGGAACCAATAAAAAACACCACTGCTTCTGCAATTCCTGCAATTTCTGCCGATGATTTGATTTTGTTTGCCACGATCATCGAACGCAAAAGCCTTGTGCGTGCCGCAGAACATTTACAAATGCCCAAAGCCACCGTTTCACGCAGATTGGCGAATTTGGAGGCGAGTTTGGGGCAGCGTCTTTTGATTCGCACCACGCGCCGTTTGAGTTTGACCGATTTCGGGCAAGAATTTTTCGATCATTGCCGCCGTGTTATGGAAGAAGTGGCTTCGGCACACGATTTTGTCCATAGCCGCGATGCGCTGCCGCGTGGCTTGCTGCGGGTTTCGATGCCCGGGGATTACGCCAAGCACTTTTTCTCGTGTGCGATTGCGACGTTTATTGAAGCGTACCCCGATATTCAGTTGGAAATTGATCTCACCTCTCGGCGGGTCGATTTGATTGGGGAACGCTTTGATTTAGCCATTCGCATGGGCGTGCTGGAAGACGATTCCACCTTGGTAGCACGCCAAATCAATACCGTTAGTTGGGGGCTTTATGCTAGCCCGATTTATTTGGCACAGCGTTCCATGCCCATGCAGCCCCCCGATTTGGCGCACCACTCGGCTATTCGTTTGCTTTCTGCACGGGGTACAGCCACTCCGTGGAAATTGGTGTGCGGAAAAACGGTGTGGGAAGGCGTTCCCAATGGGCGGCTGCGTGTCAATTCGCCCGACATGATTCAACGCCTGCTGCTGGATGGGGCGGGTATTGGCGCGTTGCCGCATCAATTTGTGGAAAACGATGTGCGGCTGGGGCGATTGGTGCGCATCCTGCCCGATTGGTGTTTGCCACCCGTTACCGCGTGGGCGGTAATGCCGATGCGCCGCTACCTTCCCAGTAAAACGCGGATTTTTTTGGAACACATCGAACAGTATTGCAAATAGGAATAGTTATCATTTAGAATGATGCCTGTGGTGGGTGTTCATCGCTCGTCAAGGGCTTGTAAAGGGTTTGCAAAGGAATTATCGAATGTTGGCAATCAAAGAACGCATGAAGAAACTCGTGAAAAAAATGGCGTTGTGCTCGGTTATTGGCGCATCGTTGGGCGTGGCAACGGCGTATGCAGCGCCGGAAGTGGTGGTGTATTCCGCCCGCAATGAACAACTGATTAAACCCTTGTTTGATGCCTACACCAAGGAAACTGGCGTGGTCGTCAAATTCATTACCGACAAAGAAGGTGCGTTGTTGGAGCGTCTGAAAGCAGAAGGCAAAAACACGCCAGCCGATATGCTGATGACGGTTGATGCTGGCAATTTGTGGCAAGCGACCAACGAAAATTTATTGCAGCCCGTGAAATCAGCAGCTTTGGCAGCGCATATTCCAGAACATTTGCGTGATCCGGGAAATCAGTGGTTTGGTTTATCGGTTCGCGCCCGTACTCTGGTTTACAACACCCAAAAAGTGAAGCCCGCCGATTTGAGTACTTATGAAGATTTGGCTAATCCTAAATGGAAAGGGCGTTTGTGTTTGCGTACTTCCAAAAAGGTCTACAACCAATCGTTAGTCGCCATGATGATGTGGGAGCATGGCGAACCCAAAACCGAAGAAATCGTGAAGGGATGGGTTTCCAATTTGGCGACATCGCCCCTATCCGATGACAACAAGGCGATGGAATCGGTCGCCGCAGGACAGTGCGATGTCACGGTGGTGAATACGTATTATTTTGGGCGCTTGATGGAAAAGAAACCCCAGTTACCACTGGCAATCTTTTGGCCGAATCAGCAACTCAAGAGCAATGCAGCGGGCGTGCATATCAACATCTCAGGGGCTGGTATTACCCGACACGCCAAGAACACCGAGCAAGCCATCAAGCTGCTGGAATGGCTTTCGAGTGATAAAGCACAAAATCTCTACGCCGATGTGAATTTGGAATATCCCGCCAACCCTCGCATCAAACCCGATAGCGTGGTGAGCGCGTGGGGCGGCTTCAAACAAAATAGGATTAACGTATCGGAGGCTGGAAAACTCCAAGCCAAGGCAACGATGTTGATGGATAGGGTCGGTTATAAATAATGCAAGAAATTTGGGCGCATCTATGGCAATTTGTCCTACCGGAGTTGTGGGGTAATACGGCTTGGTTGCTAGCAGGTGTCGGTTTGGGGGTTGGTCTACTGGGGATTTCGTCGGCATGGCTGATTGCTGTGTATGAATTCCCCGGTCGGCGCTTTTTGAGCTGGGCATTGCTTTTGCCCTTGGCATTGCCTGCTTATATCACCGCATTTGTGTGGCTAGGGGTTTTGGACTTCACCGGAACATGGACGACATGGCTGCGTGAAACATGGGGCATCACTTCCATCCCTGAAATTCGTTCACGCGGCGGGGTGATTGTGGTGATGAGTTTGTCCCTGTATCCCTATGTCTATCTCACCGCCCGAACCGCGTTTGAAGGTGCGGGGCAGCGTTTGGTAGAAGCCGCCCAATTATTTGGTTTGAGCCATGCACAGGCTTTTTGGCGTGTCGTGCTGCCGATGGCACGCCCCGCCATTGCAGCGGGTTTATTGTTGGCGTTGATGGAGACGCTGGCAGACTTCGGCACGGTCTCGGTTTTCAACTACAACACGTTTACCACCGCGATCTACAAAGCGTGGTTCTCGATGTTTTCCTTACCCGCTGCGGCGCAGTTGGCGGCTATTTTGGTGCTGTTTGTGTTGGTGGTGGCGCTGCTGGAATTGCAATTACGCTCCCAGTACAGTGATTCGACCAACCGTGCATCGGCTTCGTTGACGCGCTTACCGCTTTCAGGTTGGCGTTCGATGTTGGCAATGGCGTGGGCAGGGGGTATTTTCTTGCTGGGATTCGTCATGCCCTTGGTGCAGATTGCGGTATGGGCAAAAGGTGCTGTGGCCATCGATTGGGATTCCCGCTACTGGGGTTTTGCATGGCATTCGGTACTTCTGTCGGGGAGCGGTGCATTGCTGGTGGTACTGTGTGCCGTGGTGCTGGCCTATACCCAAAGATTATTCCCCCATCCATTGATGGCGTTGTTCACCCGCTTGGCAACGATGGGATATGCCCTGCCCGGAGCGGTGTTAGCGGTGGGTTTTTATATTCCCATCGCATGGATAGATAACCGGTTGATTGATGCTTTTCATTTCGATGGTCCCGTTTTGGGTGGCACGCTGTTGGTGATGCTGCTGGCGTATTGCACCCGCTTTTTGGCGGTGGGCTACGGTTCGGTGGAATCGGGGCTGGGTCGTATTTCGCGGGGGATGGACGAAGCCGCCCAATCGCTTGGGGTTGGCAAGCGGGGGCGGTTGTGGCGCATTCATCTGCCTTTGCTGCGTCCTTCTTTGCTGACGGCAGCGGCTTTGACTTTTGTGGACATCATGAAAGAATTACCCATCACCCTGATGACCCGTCCTTTTGGCTGGGATACCTTGGCGGTGCGGGTGTTTGAAATGACCTCCGAAGGCGAGTGGGAGCGTGCCGCTTTGCCCGCCTTAGCCATTGTGCTGGTGGGATTGTTTCCAGTTCTTTATTTAACGCGAAGTTCTCATCATGCTTAAACTTGTTAATGTGGCGCAGCGTTATGCCGATAAAACGGTTCTGCAAAATATCAGTTTTCATCTGAAAAAAGGGGAAATTGGCTGTTTGCTGGGGCCTTCCGGTTGCGGTAAAACCACTGCGTTGCGCTTGATTGCGGGGTTTGAAGTCTTGCAATCCGGTGCTATTTTTTTAGAAGATGAATGCTTGGCGCAGACCGGAATTGCCGTACCCCCACAGCATCGGCGGGTGGGGCTGGTGTTTCAGGATTACGCTTTATTTCCCCATTTGAATGTGGAAGACAACATCGCGTTTGGCTTGCATCCCCAACAATGGAATCGTGCGCAACGCCAAGAACGGGTCGCAGAAATGTTGGAATTGGTGGGACTCAAAGCAGAAGCCCGCTACCGTGTTCAGCAACTCTCAGGGGGGCAGCAGCAACGAGTCGCATTGGCGCGTGCGCTCGCACCCAAGCCGCGTTTATTGTTGTTGGATGAGCCTTTCTCTAACTTGGATGCCACATTGCGCGAAAAATTATCGGTTGAAGTGCGTGATATTTTGAAGCACGAAGGCATTACCGCGCTGTTGGTGACGCACGATCAAAACGAAGCCTTTGCCGTAGCCGACACCATCGGCGTGATGTGCGATGGCAAGATGCAGCAATGGGGTACGCCCTATGCGCTGTACCACGAACCGCGCAACCGTTTCATTGCCAACTTCATCGGGCAAGGGGTGCTTTTATCCGGTGTGGTGCAGGGAAGTCACCAGATTGCAATGGAATTGGGCATCATTGAACGCAACCGCGATACCGAACCTGCCCTCGATTTTGCCGTGGGTTCGACCGTAGAGGTATTGATTCGCCCCGATGATATTCAGCATGATGATGCCAGCCCCTTGCAGGCAGTGGTGGAGCGGCGGGCGTTTCGGGGAGCCGAGTTTTTATACACCCTGCGCTTGCCCAGCGGAGCGCGGATATTGGCGCAAGTTCCATCCCACCACGACCATGCGATTGGCGAGGCTATCGGCATTCGCTTGGAAGTGGATCATGTGGTGGCGTTTCCGTA